>CAIQJJ010000319.1 GCA_903872065.1 uncultured Anaerolineales bacterium
GGCCCCCATCAGGTAGCCCAATCCCAAACCGAGCGCCGTGCCGATCACACCTTGCAGCAGACCCTCGATCAGGATCATGCCCACGATCACTCCGCGGTTAGCGCCCAGGGCGCGCAGCATGCCAATGTCGCGCCGGCGTTCGACCACCACTGTGCGGAAGGTATTGAAGATGATGAACGCTCCCATAAAGAGCGCCAACGCCCCAAACAGGCTCATCATCTGCTGCCCCAATTGCAGCGAGGCGAACATCTCAGAGCCGGCCATCAGCGAACCGACCTTGAAGTTCTCGCCCAGGGCCGCTTCGACATTGGCGACGATAGTCTTGCGCTGCGCCTCATCCAGCGTGTTGAGGTTCAGGTCTACCGCATTGATTTTGCCCGGCTGGCCGGCCATCTGCTGCGCCTGGGCCAAAGTGACCAGCACCTCTTCATTGCCCGGCACAGTGCGCGGCGGCAGGATGCCGGCCACAGTCAAGTCCATCATCCCATTGGTTGTGGGAACGGGGAAACTGCCGCCGACTTTGACGCCCAGCGCGTCCGCCAACGATTGGGTAATAATGGCGGCAGTTGTGTCGCCATCCTCCAGGTAACGCCCACTCGTGATCGGGTAAGAGCGCACCGAACGGGCGTCGAAGGGATTAACGCCAATCAGCGCCAGCGCCGTCAGGCGGTCGGTCGTGTTCGGGTCTTTGTCCACAAAATCCAGCGGCAGGTTGATGGTGCGGTTAAGCGAGGCGGAGGCTACGCGTACCCCATCCACAGCTTTGGCCTTCTCAAAGACCGTCTGATCGAATGGCTCGCCGGAGACGTGCGTGATGGTCACATCCACCTGGCCGGCGGCGGCCAGCGCGTTAACTTGCAGGGATTGGATCATCGAGGGTAAGATGATGTTCATCCCGAATAACACCAATACGCCGAAAACGACGGCGAAGGTGGTCAGGACAGTGCGTAATTTACGCCCAAGGAGGTAACGGGCGGCGAGGGTTAGTTGAATGTTCATAAAGATACTCCTTTCTGAAGGCCGGCTGGCCTTTCAGTCGCCGATGTTCTTGATCTTGCCACTGACCAATTCGGCGTTGCGCGCCTGATCGCCCTTGCCGTTCTTCTTGTCCAGCACGGTCTCGTCCACCACCCGGCCATCCTTGAGGAAGACGATGCGGTCGGCATAAGCCGCGATGCGCGGATCGTGCGTGACAATAACAATGGCGCGTCCCCACTGCTCAGAGACTTGCTTGAGCAAGCCGGCGATCTCCTCCGAGGCGCGCGAATCGAGGTTGCCGGTAGGTTCGTCGGCCAGGATCAGCGCCGGGTCGGCGACCAGGGCGCGAGCGATGGCCACGCGCTGCTGCTGTCCGCCGGAAAGCTGATCGGGGCGGTGGTGGGAGCGCTCACCCAGGCCCACCTTTTCCAGCCATTCGGCGGCTTTGGCCTGGGCTTTGGCGGCGTTGGCGCCTTCCAACAGCAAGGGCAAGGCGGCGTTCTCGGCGGCGCTCAACACGGGGATCAGGTTAAAGAACTGAAAGACAAAACCGATCTTGCGCCGACGCAGTTCAGAAAGCTGTTTATCGTTGAGGTCAGTCAGGTTGTGATCGTCAATGACCACAGCGCCCTCAGTTGGGCGATCCAGCCCGCCAAGCAGATGCAGCAGGGTGGACTTGCCGCAGCCGGAAGGGCCCATCACAGCGACAAATTCGCCGGCGTTGATCTGAAAGTTAACGTGATCGAGGGCGGTTACTGCGGCGTCGCCCACGCCGTAAATTTTTGTCAGGTTGGTGGTTTGAATGATGGACATAGGGTTACTCCGTACTAAAAATATTAACTCTTCTTAGGCCGGCCTCTGGGCTTCGACTCTGGTTCAGGCAGGGGCTGGCGTTGAATTTCATCCAGCCGCGCCTCAACCATGTCCAGCCAACGCAAGTCGGCCTCCAAATGCATAATTGTCTTATCAAAAAGCAAGATCTGCGCCAGTTCCGTCTTTGGATTCGAGCGGCTGCGGCGGGTGGTCAGGTCGTGCAGTTCCTGGTAAAGCAGCCCACGCTGCGTGTGGATCACACGGTACGGGCTGACGCCCTCGGTCGAGAGGCTCAACATCAGCTTGACAAAAAATTCATCCCGCTGATGCTCGCTCTCCACCCCGCTGCCGAACCAGGCCTGCAGTTCCAAGAGGCCAGACTCCGTCAGGGCGTAGATGCGCTTTTCCGGGCCGCCATCCTGCTCGACGCTCTCCTGGCAGATCAAACCCGCCTCCTCCAGGCGAGTCAATGTGGTGTAGATTTGAGCGGGCTTGACGCCCCAGGTATCCTCACCACCGACCAGCGCCTCGAAGGCATTGCGCAGTTCGTACCCATGCCGCGGGCGCTGCGCTAAAAAGCTGAGAATCGCGTTGCGAACAGACAAAAGATAAACTACTCCACAAGTTAGTATTTACAATAATAAATATAAACCAAGTTACTAGTTTTGTCAAGACCCTTTTCAATTTGACATTCACCCCCCTATCACGGTAGAATGCCCTTTCTTACAAGGAGATTCTTATGACAGACTGGCAGCCGGTAAAAATTATCACCCGTGGCAAAGAGTATGAAGTCCGCCCAGGCATGGCGGTGAAGCATGCCCTGGAAAAGATCAACATTTTGCCCGAAAGCGTCATCGTCACCCGCAACGGTGAACTGATCACCGAAGACGAACTGCTCGCCCCCGGCGACGTGCTCAAGTTGGTTATGGTCATTTCGGGAGGTTGAGGCATGAAATGCACCAAATGCGGCGGCAAGGCAGTAATCAGCGTCTTGCAGCACCACCTGGGATTGTGCAAAGAGCATTACCTGGAGTGGGTACCAGGGCAGGTTGCGCGCGCCATTCAAAAGTACCGCATGTTCGCCAAAACCGATCGCATTTTGGCCGCTGTTTCGGGCGGCAAAGACTCGCTTTCGCTGTGGGACATTCTGCACCGCCTGGGCTACCAGGTGGACGGCTTATACATCTGCCTGGGGATTGACGGCGGGGTGAACTACTCCAACGAGTCGCAGCGTCTCAGCCAGCAGTTCGCTGCGCAGCACGGCCTGACGCTCCATGTGGTGGATATTCCCCAAGTGTACGGCGAGTCGATCCCGCAGATCGCCTCCCGCACCTTCCGCGGGCGCGGCGCGCCGTGTTCGGTCTGCGGCCTGGCCAAGCGCCATGAGATGAACCGCCTGGCGCGCGACCTGGGCTACGATGTCCTTGTCACCGGTCACAACCTTGATGACGAAGCGGCGGTGCTGTTCAGCAACACGCTGCGCTGGGCGGGTGGTTTCCTTGCGCGACAGGGCCCGGTGCTGGAAGCCGATCAGCCCGGCCTGGCGCGCAAGGCCAAGCCGCTGTGCCGCATGTATGAGCGCGACATGACCGCCTACGCCCTGCTGCGCGGGATTGAATACATCTACGACGAGTGCCCATACGCGCTCGGGGCGACCTCGATTTACTACAAAGAGCTGCTCAACAAGCTTGAATCGGATCAGCCCGGCGCCAAGCTCAATTTTTATCTCTCGTTTTTGCAGGCCAAAGAGGGCGGGCTGTTTGCGCCGCAGGCTGATCCCGATCGAGCGCAGATGCACCCCTGCCCATCTTGTGGACAGTCCACGACAGCGGAGGGATTGTGTTCTTTCTGCCGAATGATGGGGGGTGAGTCTTGAAGAATAAGAACCCCACCCCACTTCCCACTTCCCACTCCCCACTTTCCCCCCACAGAAACGGAGAGGGCAGCTTAGGGCCGCGGTATTTGGATTTAATCCTGGCTCTTTTCGTCACTGTCTTGATCGTCAGCAACATTGCCTCGTCCGCCAAGATCGTGGATTGGGGGGTCAAGCTGTTTGGCGTGCCGCTGGCCTTCGACGCCGGCACCCTGCTCTTTCCGGTCAGCTACATCTTTGGCGATGTACTGACCGAGGTCTATGGCTACCGCCGCTCGCGGCGCGTGATCTGGGCCGGCTTCTTTTGCCTGGGGTTGAGCGCCCTGGTCTTTGGCGTGGTGAGCGCCCTGCCCGGCGAGGCGCAGTGGCAAAATTACGCCGGCCAGGCCGCTTACGAGGCGATCCTGGGCGGCATGAGCAGCGGCGGGATTGTTTTGGCCAGTTTGTTGGGCTATTGGGCGGGGGAGTTTTCCAACTCAGTCGTCCTGGCGCGCATGAAGGTCTGGGCGCGGGGCCGCTTCTTGTGGATGCGCACCATCGGCAGCACGCTGGTCGGCGAGGGCGTGGATACCCTGGCCTTCATGCTCACCGCCACTGTGATGCAGGTCTTTCCGTGGGAGGTTTTCGTCTCGCTGCTGTTGACCAACTACATTTTCAAATGCAGCATCGAAGCGCTGATGACGCCCGTCACTTACCTGGTGGTCAACCGCCTCAAGCGGGCGGAGGGCGTAGATGTTTACGATGTGGGGACAGACTTCAATCCGTTCCGGTAAACGCAGGCGGCGAAGTTTTTCCGCTAAAGGTTTATGGCGACGATCTTTTGGCGGGCGGTCTGCAAAAGCTGCGGCGAGGCGGCAGCCAGGGTGGGGAAAGAGAGACGGTCATACGGCTGGCCGGCGGAAAGAGGAAAAGGCGCAGGCCCGGCGAACATCTCTACCACGCCGCCGGCCTCTGTGACCACGACCCATCCCGCGGCAATATCCCACACTTTGCAAGTCATATCCAGACTCATGCTGGCGACGCCACGCCCCACCGCGCACAGGTCATAAGCAGCCGAGCCGACAACCCGGCACTTGTTGGTCAGGGTCAGCCGGTAGTGCTGAATGGTGCGCGAACAGCAAAAGAAAAAAGCGTCTGGCGAGGAGTCAACATGCAGCGGCGCGCCATTTAGAAATGCGCCAGCCCCACGTTGAGCAGTATACAGCTCGTTGAGCAAAGGAAAATAAATTGCGCCCAGTTCAGGCCAGCCATCTTGCAGATAGGCAATGGATACCCCCCAATGCCGCAAGCCGCGGCTGAAGTTGGTTGTGCCATCCAGCGGGTCTATCACCCAAAGCGAGGGGGCCGGCGCATCCAATGACTGCTGTAATTCCTCCGAAAGGATCGCATCCTGGGGATAAGCCTCGCCCAAAGCCGCCGCGATCAGGCGATCGGCGGCCACATCCGCCTCAGTCACCAGGGTATGATCGGCTTTGCGCACCGCCGGCAGGCCATCCGGCGAGTAGTAACGACACAAGGTATCCGCCGCACGGCGGGCCAACTCGGCGGCGAAAAGCAGCCTCTCGCTCACGGCTGCGCCGCCCCGGCAATGTCAATATAATCATCCGCCACCGTCTCGGTGGGCGCGTCTAACAGGTAAGCGATCAAATCTGTAGCAAATTCCGCCTTATGCTCGGCATCGCGGCGGCTCCAGGTGCGGCTCTTGACCTCCAAAAAGTAGCCCAGTTCGGGCTTTTCCAACCTATCGAGGTTGAGATAAAACTGGGTGCCGCGGAAAAGCAGCCGCCAGCGCAAACGGTCTTTCTGAATGAAAACCTCGCCGGTCGGCTTAAAATACTCGCGATAAAAGCGCAGGCTGTGCGTGGCCGGCGCTAAAAAGCGGCTGCGTGAGAGCAGCACATCGCGGTCAAAACGCTGTTCACGGGTCGGGCCAAGCAGCGTCAGGCGATAGCGCACACTGGCTACCACACCATCCGCCTCGACAAAATCATCTTCACGATAACGCAAACGCCCCTGCGCCGGATCGGCAAAAAAGAAATAGGTATCAAATTCGCGGTAATGGCGCTGGTAAAGCACTTCGATATCAGGCTTGTTCAGCGCGGCAATCACCGGGGCCGGGTCGGCCAGGCGCACTTTGGCCTGCACCTCGAAGCTTTCCCCTTCCACCGCGCCGCCAATGGCGATCAATTTGGAAAGCACCGAGTTCTCGCGCACCGCCAGGAAGCTGTCAATGCGGCGCGCATAGTCCTGCGCCTGCTGTCTTAACTCAACCTCGTTCAAGGTCAGTAGGACGCCGGCGCGCATCAACCACCGTCCGTTCACCATCACATCCGTCACGTCACTAGCGTGACCGGCATACACCAACTGCGCATACACTGCTTCTGGTTCACGGCGGAAGCGTGGGCTGTTGTGCAGCCGCGCCAGGTCAACCAGGATCAAGTCGGCGCGTTTACCCATTTCCAGTGAGCCGACCAGGTGGCCGAGGTGCAGTGCTTTTGCCCCCATGCTGGTCGCCATCTGCACCGCTTGCACCGCCGGCAAAGCAGTAGGGTCATTGCTGTCATACTTGGCGACAAAGGCTGCCAGGCGCATTTCTTCAAACATATCCAGGTCGTTGTTCGAGGCCGGGCCATCGGTGCCAATCCCCACCGGCAAACCTGTTTCGAGCATCTTTTTCACCGGCGCGATGCCCGAAGCCAGTTTTAGATTCGAGGAGGGGTTGTGGGCGACGCCGACTTTATGGTGCAGCAGAGTCTTGATCTCCCCATCGTCCACATGCACGCAGTGGGCGGCGACTACTTTCGCCTCAAACACATTCTGCTTCTTGACATACGGCATCACCGGCATGCCGTGTTCCTTGCGAGAGTTTTCCACCTCAACCGCCGTCTCGGCCAGGTGCGTCAGCAGCGGCACATCAAACTCGCGCGCCAGCGCAGACGAAGCCTGCAAAATCTCAGCCGTACAAGTATACGGCGCATGCGGCGCGACTGCCGGCACAATCAAGGGATGCCCTTTCCACTCTTGGATGAAGCGGCGGGCAGACGCCAGCGACTCCTCATACGAGGCGGCGTCTGGGGCGGGGAATTTCATCACCGTCTGACCGCAGACTGCCCGCAGCCCTGCCTCAGCCGTCGCATGGGCAATGTCCGCCTCGAAATAGTACATATCCGCAAAGCAAGTAACCCCGCTGCGAATTAACTCGGCGCAGGCGATCTGCGTCCCCAAGCGAACGAACTCAGGCGAGACGAACTCACGCTCAACCGGCATCATATAGCCCAGCAGCCACACATCCAGGCGCAGATCGTCCGCCAGGCCGCGCAGCAGTGTCATAGGGACGTGCGTGTGCGCGTTGACCAGGCCGGGCATCAACACCTTGCCGCCGCAATCCACCACCTCCGCGGCGGGAAAACGCGCCAGCAAATCTGCCTCAGCGCCCACAGCGACGATCACATCCTCCTGCACCGCCAGCGCGCCAGGATCATAAATGGTCTTTTTCTCATCCATTGTCAGGACAATGGCGTTGGTCAAGAGAAGGATCGTCGAATGGGTCATGATTTTTCCTCGTTAGGAGGCGCGCCGCGGAGTCCTGCCAGGCGCGCCAGATTTAAGGCATGATTCACCGCCCAACGCGGGCCGGTCTTGGGAGGCCCGCCATAAGGACGAGCCAGCGTTTCTACGCCGCTGGGAGAAATCACCACCATGTAAATATCTTGCATCTCTGCGCCCGGGACAAAGACGACGCCCAGGCCCACCTCCGCCTGGCGGGCGCGGCGAAACTCCTCGGCGGCGCGGCTCAATGATTCCAGTGAAAGCACTTCCCCCGCCTCGCAAATCATTTCACCGCCCACAAACGGCCCAGGGACAGCGGCCAGTTTACCGATCAGTTCACCCTGCAAGCCGCATTCCACCGCGCTCAATTTCCAACCGCGCTGCCCCAGGGTTTGCATCAGCACTCCCGGCAGCGTCGCGTCGTCCACCCCATAAATCCACTCTCCCAGGCGCTGCCGAACCGTCGCTTCTATCTCAGCGATCAGGCGATCGGCTTCCGCTTCACTATCCGCCTTTGCCACCAGGCGGACATCCACCTGGCCGGCGTGCGCCGCCAGACCCAGAGTCGGGTTTGCAAGCTGCTCCAGATCGCCGACCAGATCATCAATCTGCGACTCGCCCGCGCCAGCGGTGTGCAGAATGCGGGTTTTGATCAAGCCGCGCAGCTCATAATGCTGGCGCAGATAGGGCAGCACAGCGTTTTGCAGCAAATACTCCATCTCGCTCGGCACCCCCGGCAGCGAAATCACCACGCGATCCTCACGCTCCATCGCGAAAGAAGGCGCAGTGCCAACCGGGTTTTCGATGGCGATCGCCCCCTGCGGCACATAGGCCTGGCGCTTATTATTTTCCGTCGGCTGGCGGTGAAAACGGCGAAAGCGCGACTGGATTTGCTCCCACAAATCGGCGCGAAACTCGGTTGGCACGCCAAAAGCCAGGGCGACCGCCTCACGCGTCGGATCATCTACGGTGGGGCCAAGCCCGCCGGTGGTGATCACGATCTGGGCGCGTCCCAGGGCTTCGTTGATCATCTGAGCAATCCGATTGGCGTTGTCGCCCACCGAGGTCTTCCGGTACAGGTCAATGCCGGCCGCGCGCAAGGCGCGAGCAATATAGGGCGCATTGGTATCTACAATATCGCCCAGCAAAATTTCAGTTCCAATGGTGATAATTTCAGCAGATGGCATAAGAAGTTAACGTAAAGAGATTTGGCAAAGGATAGAAAAGCTTGCACACATTCTACCATTAATAACACAAGACCCCGCTTGCAGCGGGGTCCTGGTTTAATCCAGAGTTACACACCCAGGTAAGCATTTTTCACTTGGGGGTTTTCGGCCACTTCCCTGGCGTCGCCCTCCAGCACAATCCGGCCAGTTTCGATCACATAGGCGCGGCTGGCAATGGAGAGCGCCATCAAAGCATTTTGCTCCACCAAAAGGATGCTGGTGCCTTGCGAGTTGATCTCTTGAATGATACGGAAAATTTCTTCGACCAGGATCGGGCTAAGCCCCATGGACGGCTCATCCAACAGGATCAGCCCAGGGCGGCTCATCAGTCCACGTCCGGTAGCCAGCATTTGCTGCTCGCCGCCCGAAAGCGTGCCGCCCAGTTGATTAATACGCTCTCGCATGCGCGGGAAACTGGTAAATACTCGCTGCATCGAGGCCTCAATTTCAGCCGGATCGGTGCGGGTGAAAGCGCCCATCAACAAGTTTTCACGCACGGTGAGAGGGGCAAAGATTTTACGACCCTCAGGCACATGGCTGATCCCCAGGCGAACGATTTGCTCAGCGGGCATATAAGTGATGTCATGCCCTTTGAACTTGACCGAGCCTGTGCGCGAACGCAGCAGCCCAGAAATGGTGCGCAGGGTGGTTGATTTGCCGGCCCCATTCGCGCCGATCAAGGTGACAATCTCGCCCTCATTGACGTGAAACGAAATGCCTTGCAGAGCGTGGATCGCCCCGTAATAAACGTTAATATTCTCAACTTCAAGAAACATGAGCGGCTCCTTTGCCCAGATAGGCTTCCACCACGCGCGGATCATCTTGAATTTCTTTGGGTGTGCCGCGGGCAATCACCTCGCCAAAATCCATCACAGTGAGCTTCTCGCAAATCCCCATCACAAAGCGCATTTGATGCTCAATCAGCAAAATGGTCAGCCCGAAGCGATCGCGAATAAAGTGGATCATCTCCATCAGATCGACAATTTCGCGCGGGTTCATCCCTGCCGCCGGCTCATCGAGCAGCAGCAAGCGCGGGTTACAGGCCAGGGCGCGGGCAATTTCAACGCGACGCTGCTCCCCATAGGGCAGGTTTTTGGCCTGCTCATTCTGAATCCCTTCGAGCTTAAAAATCGCCAGGAAATCTTGGGCGCGTTCGACCAATTCTTTTTCGCGCGCTCCATAACGATGGTTGCGCAAAATTGAATCGACCAGGTTATAGCCTGCATGGGGATGATAAGAGACACAAACATTATCCAAAACGGTCAAGTTCGGAAACAGGCGGATGTTTTGGAAAGTACGGCCAATCCCTTTGCGAGTGATCTCAAAAGGCTCCAGACCGACCATACTCTCGCCATTGAAGTCAATTTCGCCCTGGGTTGGGTGGTAAATACCGGTGATCAGGTTGAAGGCAGTGGTTTTCCCCGCCCCGTTCGGGCCAATCAAGCCGGCCAAATCGCCGGCGTTCAACGTCATGCTAAAATCCTTCACCGCGCACAAACCGCCGAAAAACTTGGTGAGGCCTTGAATATTGAGGAGTGGTTGCTGAGGAGTATTCATCACAAAAGCCTCCCGTCAGGATAATTTGGCAGAGTCGGCCGCGGCGTCTGCCGCAGCCGAACGCCGCAGGGGATGGATCTTGGCTTTTAAAAATCCCCATTCCACCAAACCGAGCAAACCCTGGGGACGAATCAGCATCAAGAGTAACAACGTAATCGGGTAAAGCACAAAACGCCAGGTCGGCGCCTCGGTACCCAACTGCCCAAGCAGCACACGCAGCATACCTTCGAGAAAGAAAATCCAGCCGAAGGAGGCGGCAATCGTGCCGGTCATACTGCCTAAGCCGCCAAAGACGATGATAATCAGGGGGTTGAAACCAACCAGAAACGTGAAAGTGCCTGGACTAAGGAAGCTCGTGCCGGTTGAATGGGCATAGACCGCCCCCCCAATGCCGGCGAACAAACTGCCAAAGATAAAAGCCAGCAACTTGGTCTGGGCAATATCAATCCCCATTGCTTTGGCGGCAATCTCATCCTCGCGCACCGCCATAATCGTGCGGCCAGTAGACGAGTGGATCAGATTGCGCATCACAATAATCACCAGCAACATAAAGACGAATACCCATAACCAGGCAAATTCGTTCATCTGAGGAACGCCGACCATCCCGCGCCCGCCTTTCATTTCAGGGAAAGGCAGAATGGTGTCCGAATTGACCATCAGGGTATTCACCACAATGGTGAAGCCGAGGGTGGCAATCCCAAAGTAGTCGCTGCCCAAAGTAAGCACCGGCAGTCCAAAAAGGAAACTCACCTCAGCGGAGAATGCCCCGGCCAAAATAACGGAGACGAAAAAGAGCAGTTGGAGCGGCAAGCCTTGCGCCAGAGGGCCGGGTGCGCCGGTTACGCCTAGTCCCCCGGCAAACAGGGGAGAAAGCAAATGCGCCAGGCCAACGGCAATCGCGCCGGCCAAAACCGTGCCAAGCAGGTATAGGGTAAAAGCTGAAATCACCGGCACGCCGCGCACTTTTTGCAAAAAGGCGCCCACCCCAATGATGACAAAACCAACCAACACCACGCCAAATAACACCGCCAGAAAACCGCTGGCATCCCCATTGACCCAACGCCAGGCGATATCCGCCGAGGTATAAGCGCCGATGCCGTAAAATCCCCACTGCCCCAGGCTGAATTGACCGTTAAAACCATAGATCAAGTTCAAACCCAGAGAAACCATGGTGATTGCACTGGCCTGGAAGAGCAAGCCGCGGTCGAAAGCGGTCAAGATTTCGGTTGAAAGGGCAATTTGAATAATGCCGTAAGCCAGCGCTACGCCCAAAAACTTCACCCACCGCTTGGTATGTCCTAGCACCCACATCAAGCCATAGATGTAAGCCAGGACAGCGACAATTTTAACCATTGAGAGTAGCAAAAAATCCATGACGGCCTCTTAGGAACCAGTTCCTATGCTTTTTCTTTTTCCGGTTCGCCAAAAATACCTGTTGGCTTGACCAACAACACAACAATCAAGATCGTAAAAGCAATCGCATCCCGCATAGGAGTGGAAATATATCCCATGGTAAGCGCCTCAGCCTGACCCATAATCAACGCGCCCACCAAAGCTCCAGGAAGACTGCCAATACCACCCAAGACTGCCGCCACAAAGGCTTTCAAGCCAGGCAAGATGCCCATCTGAGTATGAATGGAGGGATAGGCAATCGCATACAACACCCCGCCCAACCCGGCAAACGCCGCGCCAATGGCAAAAGTGAAGGAGATAACCTGATCCACATTAATCCCCATCAAGCGGGCAGTGGGCTTATCAAAAGCGGTGGCGCGCATGGCGATCCCGATCTTAGTGCGGCGCACCAAAAATTGCAGCAGCAGTTGCACAAAAATCGAGGCGATCACAATGATCAAGAAAATATTTGAGAACGTGATACTTCCGTCGGGAGGCATCGAGCCAGGGGTAATCGGATAGATCCCATTGTTGATATACCAGCTCATGGTCTCGAAAGGCTGCTTATAGGGAATGAAGCGAGGTGAAAAGACAAAGCCCAACGCGCCGAAGAACTCAAGGAAGAAGGAGACCCCGATCGCCGTAATCAGAGCAGCGATGCGCGGGGCGTCGCGCAAAGGTTTATAAGCCACCCGTTCAATCGTCACTGCCAACAAAACACATACCACCATCGAGAGCAAGATCACAGTCAAAGAGCCGATCAAGATCACCAGCCAATCGGGCATTCCTGGAAAGATCTGCTTCGCCCAGGTATGCAAGCTGAAACGAGTGACCGCATAGTAGCTGACAAATGCGCCCACCATGAAGACATCCCCATGTGCAAAATTGATCAGCTTGACAATGCCGTAGACCATGGTATACCCCAAAGCAATCATGGCATAGACAAAGCCCAGCTTTAACCCATCAATCACATTTTGCGCAAAGAGCGAGGGGGACCTAATCAGGTTTTGGGCGAGGATAATAATAACAATGATGGCTAAGATGAGCAAAAAGCCCTGGCCGACCCACGCCAGACGGCTGTTCGGCTTATGATCAGTAACCGGCGTCTTTTTGAAGTACTGCATATTGGCGTGAAACTCCGTTTCAGGAACAAAATTTAATCAAGCTGCCGATACAAAATTCCGGTTCCTTAACACATAACTGGAGGGCGGCGCAAGTCGCCCTCCAGTGGATAAACATCGATCAATTTTGAGTTACGGATTGACAACCGAATTGAATTTAATGCCGTCTTTGGTCACTTCCAAAATCGTCGCCGACTTGACCGGGTTATGACTGGCGTCATACGTGATTTTGCCAGAAACGCCGTTGAAGGTGATCTTGGTGAGGGCATCTTTCACTTTCGTCGGATCATCCGCGCCAGCATCCTTGATTGCCTGAAGCATCAAATTGGTGGCGTCATAAGCAAGGGCGGCCAACGCATCGGGGACTTTGGGATTGCCAGAGTCATCCTTGTATTTGGCGCCAAATGCCTTAACAAAGTTCTGAACCTCGGCGCGGGTGTCTTCGGGCGAGTAGTGGTTGGTGAAGTAACCACCAGCCGCAGCCGCCAGATCAAGGTCGGAAGAATCCCAACCATCGCCGCCGATGAAGGGGGCCGTAATGCCTTTTTCCTTAGCCTGCTTGGTAGCCAGGTTGACGATATTGTAGTAATCGGGCAGATAAACCACATCGGGCTTCGCTTCGGCAATCTTCGCCAGAATGGCGGAGAAATCGGTGTCGGTGGAGGTGTAGGTCTCTTTACCAACAATCGTGCCGCCGGCTTCGGTGAAGGATTTTTCGAAGAATTCCGCCAGACCCTTGACATAGTCATTGGCCTGATCCAACATGATGAAGGCCGTCTTGGCGCCCAGTTTTTCCATGGCGAATTTCGCGCCAACCTGACCCTGGAATGGGTCAATGAAGCAAGCGCGGAAGATGTAATCCTTCACTTTGCCATCCGTGCCAACCGTCACTGAGGGGTTGGTGGAGGTGGGGCTGATCTGGACAACCTTCTTGCCATTGGCAATGTCTGAAATGGGGATAGAGGCCTTCGAGCAGACTTCGCCGATGATGTAATGAACTTTGTCCTGATCAATCACTTTATTGGCCGCGTTGGCAGCCGGGTCAGGCGTGCATTGACTATCTTCAACGATCGGGACGATCTTCATCCCATTCACGCCGCCTTTGGCATTCCACTCTTCAATGGCCAACAAGGCGCCATCGCGCGTCATCACACCAAAGGTAGGAACAGGACCAGAAAGCGGGGCCAAGATGGCGATCTTGACCTCTTTACTCGCTCCGCCGCCACAGGCAGAGAGAAGCAGAGAAACCACGAGCACAAGGCTCAAAAACTTGAAGGTACGCATTGTATATTCTCCTCTTTGAAATATCTGAACAAACTCAGGTCGAGCAGTTTCGACCATCCTAACCAAAAGCAAGACAAGAACTAAATAATCTCCGAAACCTGCCACCTCCTTATTTTTAGGAAACATAACCAGACAGAATCCACCAATGAATCAAAAGTTTAATTGGAAGACAATGGAGAACCTGGTCTGGCAATGCCCTGGACATCGTCTCGATCTCTCCCCTGGAATCGAGCGACGATCATTAACCTGCACAAGACATCCTGATCGCACGGGTAATCCATAGATTTACCGACCATCTGACTCTTTCAATGGGCGCAGGTTAGGGGTAAGAAAGATGGGTGCGAATATAATAGAGTCTGGATAAAATGTCAAGGAACTATTATAATTGCCACCTATTATCTGCGTGATAAAAAGTAAACTACGGAGAATCCTGATGCGCCAATCTATCGTAAAGACAAAATGGATTAAGATCATTCTGCTGTTGCAGTTTATTCCACTGATTATGTTTCCCCCGTCATCTTTTGGGGCAGATACGCAAGAATGGTGGCTGCCCGTGTTGTTGGCTGCGATGGCTGGCGCAGCGATATTTCAGTTGGTCGTGCGGCGCAGCGTCAATCTATGGCCCTGGTATCTGATCTCGTTCGCCCAAGGGTTCAATATCATCAGCCGCTTAATGATGTTAATGCCCCATGCAACATTCAACGATAATGGAACGCAAGCCCTCAATATCGCCTACCTGTTGTTAAGTGGGTTGTCTATCCTTTTTTCGGCCAGTTTACTCTGGTACACCGAGCTTCCCGAAGTGCGCCTCAATCTTCTGCAACACTAATAGGCCCGCCGCTTAGTCACCCATCCATCAGATTTCTCTAACCCCGTCTGAAGAGCAGCAGCCCAGACGGGGTTATTTGTTGGTATGGGGATGATCTACTAAACCTTCCCGGGTGCGCAAATCAACCATGCGCGCTTTTAGCGCCAGATCAGCCGCCAGGTTAAACATCAAACGGTAGCCCAACTGGGGAAATGTCTCGCATAACTGGAGCAATTTGTCGCGCGGAATGACCAGGAGCATGGTGTTGTTTTGGGCTGAACGAACCGTAGCCGAACGCAGCCCGCGATCGACCAGAGCAATCTCGCCAAAAGACTGTCCACGTCCTAAACAGGCGACGGATACTGAAGAGGGCTTGCCTGGATGATGGCTGACCAGATCAGGGTTGACCAAAATCTCTACATCTCCTTTCATGATCACATATAGTTCATCACTGCTGGAGCCTTCTGGCAAAATGATCTCTCCTGCAGCATAGGTTTTCTCCTGACAAATGCCAGCGATCAGTTCCAGTTGTGTGGGAGTCAAGCCATAAAAAATATCGGCTTGCTTCAGTACGGTTATGTAACGGGTCATGACGTTCTCCTTCTACTCCTTATATTAAGAGTTTAGCATTAACGACTCGAAGCGTCAACGAATTAACCACTTCAGGCGCTGAACAGAGGCTCTATGGAATTATGGTAAAATAGACGGGTTATGAATATGCTGAATCAGCAGACCGACAAATATCCTCCACGCCTTGTTCAATCATTCATCACAGGATTTGATCGCGTCGCCAATCATATCGAGTTGGCGCTCTTTCCCATCGGATTGGATCTCTTGCTTTGGCTAGGCCCACATTTTCGCACCCAGCAGTGGCTTCAACAACTGCGCGACCAGGTTAACGCGCTGACTGATATCAGCGCCCTTGCCAATAACGAGGCGGTTCTCACCAGCCAGGAATTTTGGCAAATGGTGATTGAGCGTTTTAATTTGCTGACCTTGCTGCGTTCCTATCCGGTTGGCATTCCAAGCTTGATGGCCGGGCGAAACCCGGTCGAATCGCCTCTGGGAACGCCTCTATTTTTAGAAATTCCGTCGCTCCCGTTAATTATTGGTTTATGGCTTCTATTGAATCTAGTGGGTCTGGTATCAGGCTCTCTATTTTACTTATTGGTAACCCAGGCTGTATTGACAAAAGAGATCCGCTGGCGGCAAGCTTTGAAGGACTGGCCTTGGGCCAGTGGGCAGGTGATCGGTTTAACCATCGGGCTATTCATTCTCTTTTTTGCACTCAGCTTTCCAGCAAGCTGCGTATTGTCTGTCGCCACCCTGGCCGGGGTTGGGCAATGCCTGATTGCGTTCGGCAGCGTCCTTTTTCTCTGGCTGCTGTTCCCACTCTTCTTATCTGCACATGGCATTTTTGTGAACCATGACCCTTTGGTGACATCAATCCGTAAAAGCGTGCGCTTAAGCCGGGTGGCAGCCTTTCCCGTCAGCATGATGTTCATGCTGATCATCTTGTTAACCCAGGGTTTAGATTTGCTCTGGAATGTGACCAACGAAAATTCATGGCTGTCCCTGTTTGGCATTCTCGGTCATGCGTTTGTCACTACTGGCCTGCTGGCAGGCACTTTTCACTTTTACCAGGAGGCTAATCAATGGATTCAAAATATGATGGCGCAGAAAACCGCTTGATTTACACCAGGTTTTCACCCGTTTTACACTTCTGGAGGTTTCCGTGACTCAAGCTCCTCCCAATTCTTACAATGCAGCATCTATCCAGGTACTAGAAGGATTGGAGGCAGTGCGCCGCCGCCCTGGAATGTATGTTGGCGGCACAGATATTAAGGCACTGCATCATCTGGTCTATGAAGTTGTAGATAACTCCATTGATGAAGCCCTGGCCGGTTCCTGCACGCGCATCGAAATCATTATCCACCCCGATCGAAGCGTCACTGTCACTGACAATGGACGCGGCATCCCAGTAGATATTCACCCTCAAATGAAGCGGTCGGCGCTGGAGGTGGTGATGACTGTGCTGCACGCCGGCGGGAAATTTGGCGGCGGGGGTTATAAAGTCTCAGGCGGTTTGCACGGGGTGGGCGTCTCAGCAGTAAACGCGCTTTCTGAATGGTGCGAGGTGTGGGTGCAGCGTGAGGGGCAAACTTATTTCCAGCGTTACGAGCGCGGCATTCCAAAAGAACCGGTCAAAATCATTGGCAAATGCGACGCCAAACAGACCGGCACGCGCACCACGTTTAAGTTCGACCCTGAAATCTTCAAAGGCGACCTGGACTATAAATTTGAAACCCTGGTACAGCGATTTCGCGAGATGGCTTTCGTCACGCGCGGGGTAACCATCTACTTCCTGGATGAACGCACCGAACATGAAATGACCTTTTACTTCGAAGGCGGTCTGACTTCGTTCGTGCGCTACCTCAACCGAAATCGAGAGGTCCTACATCCGGTTGTGCATGTCGAAAAAGAAGTGGACGGGATCACAATTGATGCGGCCATCCAATATACCGATGCCTACGCCGACTCGGTCTACGCCTTTGCCAACACGATTAACACGATTGACGGTGGTACGCACCTGACCGGGCTGCGCAGTGCAATTACGCGCACCATCAACGACTATGCGCGCAAAAACAGTTTGCTTAAGGAAAGCGATCCCAACTTCACGGGCGATGATACGCGCGAGGGACTGACAGGCATCATTTCTGTCAAGCATCCTGATCCGCAATTTGAAAGCCAGACCAAAGTCAAGCTGATGAATCCCGAAGTGCAAACCATCGCCCAACAGATTGTTGGCGAGGCCTTCAGCACGTTTATGGAGGAAAATCCTTCGGCGGCCAAGGGGATTGTCTCAAAATGTCTGACCTCGGCCCGAGCCCGCGACGCAGCGAAAAAAGCCCGCGACCTGGTCATTCGCAAATCGGCTTTGGAAAGCCTGACACTCCCCGGGAAACTCGCCGACTGCTCAGAACGCGACTCGCAGAAAACAGAATTGTATATTGTTGAGGGCGATAGCGCTGGCGGCTCGGCCAAGCAGGGGCGCGACCGTCATTTCCAGGCGATCTTGCCTCTGCGCGGCAAGATCATGAATACCGAACGCGCCCGCTTAGATAAAATTCTCACTAGCAACGAGGTCAAAGCATTGATCTCAGCCCTGGGCACCGGAATTGGCGACAATTTTGATATTTCTGGGCTGCGCTATGGACGCTGCATCATCATGACCGATGCAGATGTGGATGGCAGCCACATTCGTACCTTGTTATTGACTTTTTTCTTCCGGTATATGCAGCCGTTGATCGAAGAAGGCCATCTTTATATTGCACAACCCCCACTTTACCGCCTGGCTTACAAGAATCAAGTGCGCTATGCCTATACAGACGCCGAGCGCGATCAGACAATTCAAACATTTGGCGTTTTGCCCGATAAAGTGAACACTCAACGGTATAAGGGCTTAGGCGAAATGAATCCGCAGCAATTATGGGAAACTACCATGGATCCGAACAACCGGACTCTGCTGCTGGTCGCCATAGATGACGCCGCCGAAGCTGATCGCACCTTCGACATGCTTATGGGAGCAGCCGTTCCACCACGACGCAAATTCATCCAGACCCATGCCAAAGATGTACGCAACCTGGATATATAAGCCATCGCGAGCCAATTTACTAAGGAAAATGAAAACTGCTGGTAAAAACCAACTTTTCTCCACAATTTTGAGATATAATTTTTAAGACATTTATCAAAAGCTGTTTTACTCTTACAGCCTGGTCAGGCTCCACGTGTTTACCACCTGAAACGGAGGTATCTTATGGCAACGACTACTCCTACGCCAGCAGAACAACTGGCAAGCGATATTCAATCCTTACGTTCTAGCATTAGTTCGCTCCAATCACGTGTTAAGTTAAGCAGCCTGCGTGATGGGATCGAAGACCTGGAAACAACTGTGACCGGTTTGGGCCAGCGGATTCAAGGTTTAAGGGCGCGCAGTTATGTGTTTGAAAAAGGCCTTGAATCCCAGGCTGTTGATTTCAACAACCGCTGGAAAGTCACAAAACCCTCTGTGATCCAGCAAATCAATCAACAAGCGGCCAGTCTTGAAATTGCGATGCGCGGCCTCGAAGCGCAAATGGCGCAGCTTGCTGCTCGCAGCGGGAACCCGCCCGCCGCCCGCCCTTTGTTGGAACAAGTCAAGAATTCAGTGAGCAGCCTTGAAAGCCGCGCCTCAGCCGCCGAAAGCGCGGTGCATGGCATGTATGACAACTTCCAAAGCGAAGTTAATACGGTAAAATATCATCTGGACAAAGTAGACTGGACTCTCACCCAGGTCAGCGAAGCCAGTTTTCCCTTCATGCCAACCGAAGCGGTCGTCATGGCGGTGGAAGCAACCTGGTTAAGGGATAACAAGGAAGACAAAGACGATCCCAAAGGGGTCTTGTTCCTGACTGATCAACGGCTGCTGTTTGAACAAAAACAAGAAGTTGCCACAAAGAAGGTCTTATTTATTACCACGGAGCGGCAAAAAGTTCAGCAACTGCATATTGATGCGCCGGTTGCCCAGGTACAGAGTGTCAAAGCCAGCAAACAAGGGATGTTCAAAAACGAAGATCGCCTGGAAGTGCAGTTCGCCAGTGGCGCTCCACTGGCCTCGGCTCAATTTCATCTTTTCGGCCAAGATAGCAACCTCTGGCAAGGTTTGGTCAACCGCGTCAAATCCAAAGAGTTTGACAGCGACCGCGCCGTTGCCATTGACAAAGCTGTCGTTGAGAAAGTCAAAGCCGCGCCCACTACCTGTCCCAATTGCAACGGCGCCATCACCCAGGTTGTCATGCGCGGAATGGACTCGATTACTTGCGAGTACTGCGGCAGTGTCATCAGGCTTTAGCGAAAATGCGAAGCGACCCATCGTTTTGCATTTTATTATGTGATAATTTTTCATGACCATCGAACGCGGTTACCTTCTCAATAAACGTTACCGTATTGTAGAGATTCTCGGCCAGGGCGGCATGGCTTCGGTTTATCGTGCGATAGATGAGAACTTAGGGGTTGAGGTTGCTGTCAAAGAGAACCTTTTTACCACTGAAGAGTATGCACGTCAATTTCGTCTTGAGGCGGTAATCCTGGCCAGCTTGCGGCAGCCCAATATGCCGCGTGTAACCGATCACTTCGTCATTGATCAACAGGGTCAATACCTGGTAATGGATTACATTGAGGGTGAAGACTTGCGCCAACGCATGGATCGCATGGGGCCTCTCCCTGAAGATGAGGTGATCATTTTAGGAGCGGCTATCTGCGATGCCCTGAGCTACCTGCATTCGCGCAAACCCCCCGTTTTACACCGCGATATCAAACCTGGCAATGTGAAGATCACTCCTTATGGGCAAATCTTTTTGGTGGATTTTGGCCTGGCTAAAGTCATGCAAGGCAGCCAGGTAACTACCACCGGGGCGCGTGCCATGACGCCCGGATATTCGCCCCCTGAGCAATATGGAACAGCCCATACGGATGCACGGACAGATCTCTATTCTCTTGGCGCTACGCTCTATTCGGCTCTGACCGATTCTCTGCCTGAGGATGGATTGGCGCGGGCGATGGATCAGGCCGAATTGACCCCCATCCGCAAGCACAATCCCAAAATCTCACGCCGGCTGGCGGCAGTCGTTGAGAAAGCTCTGGAAGTCAAGCCCGACAATCGTTATCAAACAGCAGCCGAACTCAAAGAAGACCTGCTCAACGCCAAAAATAGTACGCGGCGGCGCGTTGAGTTGAACATTTCGCCGCCCCCACCCGCGGCAGACAACAAAACCGAGAGTGCAGCAGGTGAGGACAAAGAGGCGGCAGCCAGTGATGCGGGCGGCGGCAATTCGAGCAGCAGCGTGGCTTTGGCGCCCCTTCCCGCCAACCGGCCAACTGGCAGCGAAGCCTACCGTCCTGTGCCGCGCCGGCGCAAGAACGCCACCTGGCTGTGGGTGATTCTCTCTTTAGTGGCAGTTCTTCTAGCTGGAGCCGGCTTGACCTATGCCAACCCGGCCTGGTCGGCGAAAGCTTTAGCTGTTTTGGCCCCCCAACCCACCGCAACTGCAAATCCCACCAACACGCCTGCGCCAAGTACACCTACACCTACTCTCACAGGAACCAGTTCGCCGACTTCTACCCCCACCTCCACGGCGACAGCTTCCTCGACGCCAACCCCAACCCAGACCCCAACTTCTACCCCCACCCAAACCGCCTCGCCCACGCAAGAATCTTCCCCTACGCCATTGCCAACTTTGATTGGCGGAGGGGCAGGTCAGATCGCCTATGCAGCGGTTTCGAATGCGGGAGTGCCAGAAATTTGGATGATCAATACGGACGGCAGCAATCCCCAGCAGCTTACCAACATTGCAGAAGGCGCCTGCCAGCCCACCTGGTCGCCGGACGGAAAGCAATTGGTATTTGTCTCGCCCTGCCTGCAAAACCTGTCAGCTTATCCCCGCGCCAGCCTGTTTATCATTGAAGATGTGGATACTCTTTCGCTGCCACATCCCTTGCTAAACGCGATGCCAGGTGGAGACTTTGACCCGGCCTGGTCGCCGGATGGGAAGTACGTCGCTTATACTTCGATGCGGGATGGCTATACGCAAATCTACCTGTACGATATCGAAAAAAAGGTGGATATCCGGCTCGAAGATGCCAAAGACAATCAGCAGCCAGCCTGGTCGCCAGACAGCCAATACATTGTTTATGTGCATGGCGGTTCACAACTTTGGGTAATGAAACGCGATGGCAGCGACCGCCAACGCTTGAGCATTGGCACCAATTTTGATCATACCCAACCGCGCTGGTCGCCAGACGGGAAAGTGATCATTTGTACCCAGCATGAAGGCAGCTCCCTCAGGCTGGCGACAGTCAAATATGTGGCTCACCAAGAAGATATTCCCATCCCGATTGCGCCCGACATCATCATGCCAATGGCTGAACCCAATTACTCGCCGGATGGATATTGGATCGCTTTTCGCGGCTGGCTCGATTTAGAGCATCACATTTACATCATGAATCCCAGCGGAGTCAATCGCCAACAAGTTACCAGCGGCCCAACGTATGATTTTGATCCCGTATGGCGTCCGCGCTAAAATGTGAGGAACATTCCATAAATCGAGTAGGGGGCGGCGGCTAACCGCCCCCTCTCACACCACCGGACATGCGGGTCCGCATCCGGCGGTTCATCAAGTCTGGCGCAGTTCTTCATACC
>CAIQJJ010000320.1 GCA_903872065.1 uncultured Anaerolineales bacterium
GAAGACGATGTGGCCGAACGCCTGACCGAAGTCCTGCGCCAGGTGCAGGGAGTCGTTAACATGGCCGCTCAGGAAGGCGGTTTCATGACCGACGCCTGCCTGTTCACCGCCTCCAACCGTGGGGCGCTGGCTGCTGAAGCGTTGGCCCCGCAAGCCTTTCACGGCCCGAATGTGCCGACTCCCGTGCTGACCGTGCGCCCGCAGACTCCGGACGAAGAAGCGCTGCTGCGTTGTTACGCCTCGGCCTTCCTGCCCTGCGATCTGCCCAATCCGAATGATCTGCTGCGCAACCGGCTGGGTGGGCGTTTCACCACGTTGTTCGCCGCCAAGCACCTGGCCGCCTACACCGCCCCGGCTTTCTTCCCAGAGGGAACGACGATCACCGCCATGCCGCCGATCCCCAAGGGCATGGGCTTTTACCCGCTGCTGCCGGGAGAGGTGATCCTGGGGCACCAGTTCTCGCCTGAAACGGCTGACCTGACCACGGCCCCGGTGCGCCTGGACGAAGGTCGCCTGATGCACACCATGTTCGCCGGCGATACCGGTTTCGGCAAGTCGGTGGCAGCCATCCGCTGGGCCTACGAGACCACCCTGCGTTGGCGCCTGCGCACAGTGGTGCTGGACTTCGGCGCTGGCTGGCGGCAGTTGCTCAATGCGCCAGGGCTGGAAGAGCATGTGGATATCCTGCAACTGTGGCCCAACGCCGCCCGCCCGCTGCGTTGGAACCCGCTGCAGATCGGACGCAACATCGATCCCGAAACGCAATGGCGGGCGTTTGCCGACATTTTCGGTTCGGTGGCGAAACTGGGTGTCAAACGCCAGAAGCAGGAACTGCTCGAAGCGCTGCGCAAGGTGTATGTGCGCGCCGGCGTGCTGGTGGACGATCCGGATGTGCGCGGCGATCTGCAATGGGGGCGAGTGCAGCCGGACGAAAGCGGCCTCGTTGGCGAAGCGGCGGGTAAGGGAATCACCGATCTGCTGCCCGATCAACGCCAGCAGTTAGCGGTGTTCCGTTCCAGCCGGGTGGGTTTGGCCGACCTGTCCAAAGAGGTCGCTGCCAAGTTGAGCGCCGTGCCATCCCGCGACACCATGCTATCGGGGGTGTTGGAAGGCATCATCTTTCGCCTGAACCCGTTGGTGCAGGGTGCGGCGGCAGCGCAATTTGCAGCCGGGCCAAATACGCTTGCTATCGAAAACTTGGGCAAATCCTTCGGCAACACGCCTGACTCTGGGCGTACTCAGGGCTGGGGCGTGGCCATCGTCGAAGGCGGGATGTTCCTGGACGATTTCGGCAAAGCCTTCTTGCTGGGCTGGATCGGCTGGCACTTGTACACCGACATGGTGGCGCGACGGGTGCATGAGGTCAAAACCGGCGAACCGCTGCTGCAAATCTTCTTCGAGGAGGCCAACAAAATCTTCACCAAAGATGGCGGCGGGGGCGGGGAGGACGATTCTGGCGGGGTCTCGGCTTCGCAGCGCTTCAGCGATATGTTCCGCGACGCCCGCAAATACAAGGCGC
>CAIQJJ010000321.1 GCA_903872065.1 uncultured Anaerolineales bacterium
GCAGAAGGCAGTAAGCAGAAGGCAGTAAGCAGAAGGCAGTAAGCAGAAGGCAGTAAGCAGAAGGCAGAGAGAAAAAAGACCCTTAGGGTTTAGGAAAACCCTAAGGGTCTCGTGGAAAGGCGGGGGTTATTCGCCGCGGGCGAGGCCGAGGATTTCGGCCTGGTCGGTGTAGATTTTGACCAGTTTGCCGTCGCGCATTTGCAGGACGCGGTCTACGTACTGGCACATGCGCAGGTCGTGTGTGACCATGATGCCGGCGCGCTGGTTTTCGTGGATCAGGGCGGCGAAGGTCTTGACGACCTGGAAGGCGCGCTCGGTATCCAGGCTGGCGGTGGGTTCGTCCGCCAGGACGAGGGTGGGGTTGTGGATCAGGGCGCGGGCGATGGCGACGCGCTGCTGCTGGCCGCCAGACATCTGCGAGGGCAGGTTGTGCAGGCGTTCGCCCAGGCCCAGGCGGGAGAGCAGTTCTTGAGAGCGCAGGCGGCCGACCTTGTCGCGCTTGCGGTTAAGCTGAAGCATGAACTCGACGTTTTCCTGCGCCGTCAGATAAGGAATCAAGTTGTTGGCCTGGAAGGTGAAGCCGATCTTGTTGCGGCGCAGGGCGACGCGATCCTTCTCATCCATCTTCGCCAGGTCTTGCCCATCCACCAACACCTGGCCGGCGGTGGGCGAAAGGAGCGCCGCCAGGATGGAGAGCATGGTCGTCTTGCCGGAGCCGCTTGGCCCCACCAGGGCGACGAACTCGCCGGCCGGCACCTGAAAGGAGACATCATCCACGGCGTTGATCGAGCCGGTATCGGTTTTGAACGTCTTGATCACATTGCGAACTTCGAGAGCGACAGTCATAGGGTCTCCTAACCCAGGCGCAGCGCCTTGAGCGGCTCAATGCGCACGGCGTAGCGGATGGAAACAATGCCGCCCAGCGGGCCGATGATCAGCAGCGCCAGCACCGCCAACAGAGTGGCCTGGCCGTTGAAGATGATCGGGACGGTGGGAGGGAAGGACAGCGAGAAGATGAAGGTGAAGAAGCCGCCGATCGCCACGCCAAGCGCCGTCACCAGTATAATCTGGATGATCGAGGCCGCGCCGACCATGCCGTTGGAGGAGCCGATGGCCTTCAAGACGCCGATCTGCGGCACCTTTTGCAGCACTTGAATCTGGAAGAAGCCGCCGATCACCAGCACGCCGATCAACAGGGTGAAGACGCCCTGGGTGTTGATCGTGCTTTGCTGGGCGGTGTAGCCGGGCAGATTCGCGATCGTGGTGGGAATGTCGGTCACTTCGATGCCAGAGACCTGCGTCTGCAAGAGCGCCGTCATGCTTGCCATTTGGGCCGGGTCTTTCAGGCGCACCGCGACCACATTCATGGTATTGCTGGGCTGCTGCATCTCGGCCGCCGACTTGGGACGCACACGATCCCAGGTGAAGTAGGGGACGATGATCGCCGGGGCCAGGAAGAAGGACTGCCCCTCGGCAATGCCGACGACGGTCAGGGTGTAAAACTCGTCCTTCGCGCCCTGCGTCGAACGGATGGTGATCTGATCGCCGAGCTTGATGTTAGAGCGGACGACCACATTGCGGTCAATTACCACCTCGCGCGCCAGGTCGGTGCTCAGGCCGCGCCCCTGCACGACCTTCGGTTCGCCCGGCCGGCCGGGTTCGACGCCCAGCATCGAGACTTTCAAGACTTCGCCATCCGGCAGCAGGATGACCGTGTTGGAGGTGGCAATCGGGCCGGCGTCTTCCACCCCTTCCACACGGCGGATCTGCGCCAGGGTTGAGCGCGACAGGCGGCTGCCGCTGATCGAGAAATCGGACTTTTCCAGGAAGGCGATCAATTGGGCGTCCAGCTTTGAGACGTATTCGCGGTTGCCATTGCCCAGCCCTTCGCCCAGGCCGGCGATGAACAGCACCAGCAGTGTGATCAGGGCGATCACCAGGCTGACCAGCAGGAAACGTCCGCGGCTGCGCCAGATTTCTTTGATGGCGAGGTAGGTCGCCAGAGACAGGGTGGTCATGGTTATTTATCCTGTGAGAAGGAAACCTGGCCGGTCATGCCCCAGCGCGCGGCGGCCGGCGGCTGATCGAGGGCGAGGGTGATGGTGTAGGTCACGTCGCCGCGGCGCTCTTCGTAGCGCGAGGCGATGCGGACAATCTTGCCGCTGATCGGGCTGTCGGGCAGAGCGTCCAGGGTCAGCACGGCGCTTTGGCCGGCTTGCAGCGAGACGACTTCCAGTTCGGTCAGGTCGTCGGTCTTAGCGATCCAGGTGGAGAAATCGGCCAGCGACAGGGCGGCCTGGCCGGCGGGGATGAACTGGCCGGCCTTGAGGTTCAGGTTGGTCACAACGCCGGCGGCGGGGGCGCGCAGTTCAAGCGCATCGGCGGCGGCCTGGGCGCTGGCCAGGGCGGCCTCAGCGGACGCCAGGCGGGCCTGGGCGGCGGCCAACAGGTCGGGGTCAGCGCCGTCTTTGAGGGCAGCCGAGTCGGCCTGGGCTTTGCTCTTCTGCTGCTCCAGCAGGGCGATGCGCTGCTCCAACTGCGCCACGGCGGCAGCATCGGGCGTCTGCAAATCGGTGAGCGCAGTGCGGGCTGCGTCCAAAGCCTGCTCCAGGTCAGCGATCTGGCTCTTGGCCTGCGCCAGCTTCAGTTCATCGGGTGAGGTCTCGTCTTGCAGCATCTTGAGATCGTCCTGGGCGGCGCTCAACTGCTGTTCGAGCAGGCTGATGCGCGCTTCCAACTGCGCCACGACCAGCGGGTCGGGCGTCTGAAGCTTCGCCAGGGCGTCGTGGGCGTCCTGCAGGGATTTGTCGGCATCGGCGATGGCAGCGGCAAACTGGGCCTGGGTCAGCTTGGGGCTGGCTTGCAGATCGGCCAGAGCCTGCCCGGCGGCCAGTTTTTCTTGCTGCGCTCGCGCCAGGTCAGCGGCGCGGGCTTCGCCCCCGCCCAAGCGCGCCAACGGCTGCCCGGCGCTGACGGTATCCCCTTCGGCGACCAGGATTTCGGCCACACGCCCGGGGACGGTGAAAGCGACATCAAAATAAGCGACAGGTTCGAGATGGCCCTGGGCCAGGACGCCGGCCGGTGGAAGCTGAGCGGGGGTGGGCTGGGCGGCAGCCGTGCTCTGGCAGGCGCTCAGGACGAGGGCGGCCAGGAGGA
This sequence comes from uncultured Anaerolineales bacterium, assembly GCA_903872065.1. GTDB lineage: Bacteria > Chloroflexota > Anaerolineae > Anaerolineales > UBA4823 > CAIQJJ01. Next base: position 3,157 of record CAIQJJ010000321.1, read on the forward strand.
GGGGAAGGAGGAGGGAAGATTTGAAGAAGCGCATGAGGAACTCCGGTGGGTGAAAAGTGGGAAGTGGGAAGTGGGAAGTAGGCAGAAGGCAGTAGGCGGTAGGCAGAAGGGAGGATTAGGAGGGGATGAGGGGGCTGTCGAAGGGTTGGCTCCAATCCATGCCCATGACGCCGTTGAGCAAGAGGTCGAGCGGCGGGTGGTCGGCGATGTCGTCGTAGTAGTAGGGCAGGCGGACGCGCCCATCTATGCCGATGATGAAGATGCCCGACATCTGGAAGGCGTCCTGGCCGGGCGGCGGGAGTTCGGTCTTGTACCCTTTTTCGCGCAGCAGGCGGCTGTTGGAGCGCCAGACGCGCGGGGAGAGGAGCGTTTGCGGCAAAGTGCCGCGTCCCAGGCCATAGAGATGGTAGGCGCTGCGCTGTGGATCAGCCAGGCAGCGCAGGCCGGGGGCGCGCTCGGCGGCAAAGGCTTTGACGGCCGGCGGCTCGGCGTGCATGACAACGGTCATGCCCAGACCGCGGGCGGCGATTTGCGCCTGGGCCTGGACGAGTTCGTCGAGCATTTCTTTGCACTGCGGGCAGCCAAAATGACGGGTAAAAGAAAGGAGGAGGGGCTGCTGCGCCCAGTGGGTGGAAAGCTGGACGGGCTGGTTGTCAATGCTGAGGAGCTGCACATCAGGGGCAGGGTCATTGAATTTGAGGTGTGCTAAGGTTGACATGGCAACCATTGTAACGGTATTGTATAGTTTTTGTCAAGGTAGAATTTAGGATGAAATCATTGGAATCGCCATAACCGTCATAACCATCGTAGGGCTCATAATTATCATCGTGGCCCCTGGCGCAGCTCACCCCACCCCGCGGTACCCCACCCCAACCCTCCCCAACGGAAAACCACCGTTGGGGAGGGGGCATTACCCAACGCGTATCCGCTTTTTGACGCTGGCACGGAAACCGGAGTCCAGGCTTTCAACCGGTTCGCCAGGCGTACATGTCCAAACCTGGAGGCGCGATTGGCGAAAAACTGTCAACGGATTGGGCAGAACGGATTGAACGGATGCCTCGCTGCCCAATCATCCGTTCAATCCGATCCACAAATCCATTGGACAGCTTTTCCCCCGCCAAGCCCGATGAATCAATTCATCGGATGATACGGGAAACGCGCTCAAGCGCGTTGCGCCGCCCGCGCGCGCTTTCAGTGCCTTCATCCCTTTCATTCTGTTCAGTGATTCAACTCACCCTCGCCCCCATCAACTTAACCGCCAGCCCCCCATTATTCAGCGTAAAATAATATTCAAACCGCAGGCTCGTTTGCCCCAGCAAACGATCATCCGGGCAAAGCACAAACACGCGCCAGGCGGGACACTTCGCCCGCAGCACATGCCCGAATTGGGCGTACAGATTGCGCAAGTCTTGCGTCTCACTGACGCGCACGCCATACGGCGGATTCGTCACCAGCCAGCCAGGGCCCGCCGGCGGCGCGATCGCCGAGACTGCCTGGCGCGTCCACTGGACGCAGCCCGCCACGCCGGCGCGCTGCGCGTTCTCCTGCGCCATTTGGATCGCCCCCGCGTCGCGGTCAGAGGCCAGGATCGGCGGAGTCCCCGCGCTGCTGCGCTGCGCATCCGCCGCGCGCAGCAGTTCCTGCCAGAGCGCCGCCTCGAACCCTGGCCAGGCTTGAAATTGAAACCGGCGCGGCCGCCCTGGCGGGATATTCCAGGCCAGCAGGGCGGCTTCGATCGGGATTGTGCCAGAACCGCAGAAAGGGTCCAGC
>CAIQJJ010000322.1 GCA_903872065.1 uncultured Anaerolineales bacterium
AATCGGTAAAAAGGTCGATGCAACCTGACGCCGTCCACTCTCCCAGCGTTGATTCTGCATGCGAGCTGCGGACAAATCAACTGGCATCTCTGCCTCCAGGTATGCCCGCGGGGCAAAAGCTACCCGGATACCTTTTGGCTTGGGCTCCCAGGACGCCAGGATCGAGAACAATTCTGCGTCCTCCGTGATCGAGCCACTCCAGCGCAGTTGGTGATACAAATCCGCCTGAAAACACATCCCATTACCCTTCAATCCAGCGCCTCCACCCAGGAAACAACGCCCAAGCGGCCGCAGGTAATGCAATACTGCCAGGGCTGCATACCGCAGCCCTACACTCCATGATTGACCCGGGTCGCTCACCGCATAATATCCCTGGATCACCAGATCCCCATTGAGGAGATGAGAATTCATAACTGTGAGGAACTGGGGTCTGACCGTCGTATCTGCATCCAGGATCACATAGGCATCATAACTTCCAACCTTGGTACCTTGGACCTGGTTAAGAAGCCAGTTCAAGGCATACCCTTTCCCTATCTCATTCTCGTTGCTGCGCTCAAATACAAAAGCGCCCTTCTCCCGCCCCACCTGGGCTGTCCGATCACTGCAATTATCAGCAACCACATAGATATCAAATAAATTCTTTGGGTACGCCATTTGGGTCAAACTGGAAAGCAGCCGGGGTAGCAAGCGCTCCTCGTTATGCGCCGGAACCATCACAGCAAATCGAGTTTTTGGTCCAATAAAACTCTGTGCAGGGAAACCTTTCCGGTGCGCTATCAAGGCAGCCAAAGTCAACACCATCAGGTACCCCACGGCGAAGCTTAACCCGACTTCCAACAATGTAATTATCAAAGAGATCAGCCAAAGGAATACACTCATGCCGAAACTCCCTCTCTAAATACTCTGGAAATCCTCAGGTTTCGCCGGGCTATAGCCTCCCGGTAAACTGCCAGCGTCTTTTCCACCATAACCTCCTGGGAAAAGGACTCTTCCGCCCGTTTGCGACCTGCATCTGCCAGGCTCCTGGCCAGATCTGGCCTCTGGATCAGCTCTTCCACCGCACAGACAATTTCATCGGGACTGTGGGGAGGTATTAATATTCCCGTGATGCCATCTTTGATAATTTCCGGAACCCCACCTACCCTGGTTGCGACTACCGGTAGTCCTGCTGCACCAGCCTCTGCCACAACTAAGCCAAACGGTTCATCGAGAGAAGGCAGAATGAAGACGTCCAGCGCCTGCAAGATTTGCGGAACATCATTGCGGAAGCCCATAAAACGCACGCGAGACTCAATCCCTTCTACCTTCGCCTTCTGCCGAAGATCATCATCCTGCGGTCCCTCGCCCACCACCACACCATACACATCTGGATACCTGGGCGCCAGCACAACCAATGCCTGGAGAAAATCTACCGCGCCTTTTACCGGATGCAGCCGACCAACAAATCCCAATACATAAGCTGCTTCTGGCAGTTCAAGCGATTGGCGCAAACTTTTTCTCATCCGAGGCTCAACGTGCTCAAAACGCTGAAGGTCAATCCCATTATGAACGACGGTCAGCAAGTCATCTTGCCGTCCAGCAATCTGAACCTGGCGCTTCCGGTTCTCATCCGAAACCACAATCAGCCGATCCAACAAGCGATCAGCCAGGCGATTGACCAGGCGTTTTGAGAGCCCTACAGGTTGGTCCGGGGCGCTGTGTTCAGTCGCCAAAGCCACCGGTATCCCTGCCAGGCGCGCTGCAAGGATTGCCCATTTACCGTGAAATGGACCCGTTCTGTGCTGGTGAAAGACATCTGCCTTCTCTTCCTTGAGAAGCCTCACCAATTGGCTTATTTTCTGCAAACGAACGTTGCCAGGTTGGTCACCGATCAATGTCAGCCGGTGGGTTCGAATCCCCGCCTGA
>CAIQJJ010000323.1 GCA_903872065.1 uncultured Anaerolineales bacterium
CCCCATCAACGGCCTTGACAACGCCGTCTTCGGTAAAAAAGTAAGTCTTGAGGTTGCGCACCTCAAGCAAAGGTTTTGTCGTTGATTCAGTCACAGAGTTGCTCCAGGAAAAAAATAAGAGCTTGAAGAAGCACTTTTTACAGCTTTAAGCGCGGGTCGAGGGCATCACGCAAGCCATCGCCAATGTAGTTAAAAGCTAGAGAACAGATAAAAATCGGCAAGCCCGGGATCAGAGGCAGCCACGGGCGGTCGTTCATAAACTGCTGTGTGGCAGACAGCATATTGCCCCAGGTTGGCACCGGGTCTTGAATGCCAAACCCCAGGAAAGAAAGCGCCGCTTCCGCCACCACATATCCGGCCATGCCCAAAGAAGCATCCACGATAATGGGGGCCATGGCGTTCGGGATCATGTGGCGGAAAATAATCCAGACGTCCGAAGCGCCCAGGGATTTGGCGGCTTCGACAAAAGTCTGGTTGCGCAAGGAAAGCACCATGCCGCGCATCAACTGCGCTGCCGTCAACCAACCAAAACCGGCCAGGACAATGATGATGATGACCGCCTGGCGCGAATCGCGCGGGTTGAGCAGCATAATCTTCCCCATCACCACCAGGACTGGCTCCGGCACTGAAATCAACGTCTCATTTTGCATCAACATGGATGAGATAATGAGTAAGAGCGGCAGGGTTGGAATGGTCAGCAAAAACTCCACGATTCGCATCAAGATTGAATCGACGATGCCGCCATAAAAACCAGCGAAGGCGCCTACGGTGATCCCAATCAACTGCGAGATAAAGACCGAAATCAACGCCACCGAAAGCGAAATGCGGCCGGCGTAAACCAGGCGGGAAAAGTAATCGCGTCCCAAATCGTCAGTGCCCATGTAATGGATACGCCCGGTCTTTTCATCCACCGTGCCAAATGGGACAAAGCGCTTCCCAACCGCGATCTCCTCAACCTTGAACGGGGCGATTGCCTGGGCAAACAAAGAGATGGTAAACAAGACCAACATCAAAACCAAGGAGGCGACGGCCAACTTGTGGCGCAAGAAACGCTGGGTAATAATTTGTATGGGTGTTTTTTCTTTGAGGGAAATTCCCTCAGCCGAAAGCGGTGCAACTGAAGCTGTCATGAACGACTCCTCAAACGATCAGAAAACTGGTAATCCTTTGAGATTCCGCTTCATCATGAGAAGCGGATGCGCGGGTCTACCAGAGTGTAGAGGAAGTCGCGCAATAAGGTAGCAATCACGGTCAAGACCGCGGTAATAAACAAAATCGCCATCGCCACGGGATAATCATAGTCGCCTAAAGCGAGGAAATATAAACGTCCCATGCCTGGCCAGGAGAACACACTCTCGGTAATAATCGCACCGCCAAACAGCCCCGGCAAAGAGAAGACAATGATGGTCACAAAGGGGATCAACGCATTGCGCAGCGCATGCTTGACAACGACCACCCGCTCCCACAGCCCTTTGGCGCGGGCAGTGCGCACATAATCCTGGCGCAGAACATCCAACATACTGGCGCGAATGAACCGGCTCCAACCAGAAATATTGACGATGGTCAGAACGGTAACCGGCAAAATAAGGTGTAAAGCGTGATCGAGCAGCGACTCAGGCTGGACTGTACCAATCCAAGGAATTGTATAGGCGCGCACAGCAGTGGCGCTGCCAGGCGGTAAATAAGGTAGGCCGATATTCTTGAAGAAGATGGCAAAAGTCAAAATCATCAAGATGCCGAAGAAAAAGGTTGGCATGGCCGAGCCCATGAAAGCCAGCGAGGTAAAGACATAATCGAAAACAGAATACTGCTTTACCGCGGAATAAATTCCCAAGGGGATGCCAATAACCAATGAGAAGAAGGTGGAAAGCGAAATTAATTGCAAAGTGCGATCCAGGCGGCTGGCCAAAACCATCGTCACCGGGCGGTCGCGCAGCAGACGCCAGGACAGGCCAAAATCGCCAAATAAGACGCCATTACTGGTACGTCGTCCGACCAGGTCGCCCAGGGTGACATCCTGGGCGCAGCCCAGGCTGATATCCTTGATCGTCCCATCCGCGTAGCGCACGGTGGCCATTCTTTCCTGGTAACAACCGACAATAGTATCACCAAAAAATTCGCGGCCAAAAATGGTCAATGGCCCGCGCGGCTGGCCGATCAGCCAGCGCGAAAAACGGTAAGGTAGAAATAAATCCAACTCAAAATACGCGCGAATGCGCGCGATATCTTCTGCAGTGATGCGATTGCGCCCACCTTGCACAGCCTGGCGCAACCCCGCCGTCGGTCCACCCGGCGCCAGGTTCAGCAGCGCATAGGAAGCGGCTGCCGAGATCATCACCACAATCACCATTTGCACAAGACGGCGGATCAAGTAACCGGTCATGAAATTCTCCGCTAATTTTTTGAAGGGGGGATAGAGATAAGAAAAAGGGGCAGATGCGCCCCGAGGGACGCATCTGCCGTACAAACAAAGATTACTGGCCGAAAGACAGGTTCAGGTCAATGTGCTCCCAGGTAGCGGAAGGCTCAACGATAATCGTGATCTTGCCTTCTTTGGCAGCAGCATCGAGGGTCTCGGTAACACCGACCAGAGAGGTGCCATCCAGGATGTCCACCTGGCCGCCGAGCAACTGAGCTTCAGCATTTTCGGAGGTGATGAACAGGATGACGATATTGGGGGTCTTGGGGGCGCCCAGGTAGAAGTAGGGGTTGGCTTCGAAGACCATCTTCTCGCCCTTGACCCATTCCTTCAACACGTAGGGGCCGACGCCGATCGGATTCTCGGCGATTTCAGGCAGCGTGGTGTATTCCTTGGCGGGAACATCAGCCAGTTTGCGGCCATCCGACAGGACACGATGCGCGGGGTACCAACCGAGCGGATCGAGGAAGTAGGTCGGATCCATCACGCCGGGGTTGTAGGTAACGGTATAACCGAAGTAATCCTCGCCCCAGGCAATTTCTTTGATCATGTCGCAGATGGTGAAGGAGGTGGCGCCGTTTTCGCGATCGCAGCGGACCTTCCAGTAGAGCTGCATATCTTCGACCTTCAGCGGCTCGCCATCGGACCAGGTCAGGCCATCCACGTATTCATATTTGACGACCAGCAGATTCATCTTGACGGGGGCGCCGGTGAATTCGACCGTCTCGCCAGCCGTGTTAACGACCTTCATGCCAGCAGCCAGAGCGGCATCGGTGCCAGAAGCGTCGCGCACCATATCGCCAGCCTTGACTTCAACTTCTTGCATCTGAGCCAGGCCGCTGTCCAGGGTGGAGAGTTCCTTCAACATGCGGGCCTGGAAGCTGAAGTTGTGATCGGTGGTGGAGTAACCACTGATGAAAGAGGCGGCCTGACCAGCCACCAGGGCATCCTCAACCAGGGTGAAGAGCGAAGCGGGTTCCTGGGTGAAGCCTTCGATGATGGTGTCTTTGCCGGGGATCTCCCATTCTTGGGCGTTCCACTGATAGTAAGAGGTGCCAGCGTTGGGTTTGAAATTCTGGAAACCAGCAACAACGGCGTAGGTTTCGGTGCGGTTGAAGAGCGGGATAGCGGGAACGTCCTTGGTGTATTCAGCCTGGACGACCGTGTAAGCAGCCTGGCGGTCAGAAAGCTTCAGGCTGTTGACAGCCTTCTTGATGCCTTCATCAGCAGCCGCGTTACACCAGCCCATACCGTTCTGACCTTCCCAGTTGTTCTCGGGCGAGGGGATTTGATCGCAAGCCCACAGGGTGCGGCCGCCGGGGTCAGCCTGGCCAACCCAGGCGAAAGCGCCCAATTCGTAGTCGCGGCGAGCCAAACCAGTCGTATCGCCAAACCACCAGGAAGCGGGGGCGTGCAAGCGGATGATGCGGACGCCGCAATCTTTCATCTGCTGTTCCCAAACCGCGGCCCAAGCCTTGCGGAATGCAGCCGTAGTGGTGGTGAATTTCAGCGCGAGTTCAATGCCATCGGCATTGGCGCGGTATTCGCTGCCTTCAGCCATCGTCCAACCAGCCTCGTCCAACAACGCCTTACCCTTTTCAGCATCGAAGGGGTAGATGGTGATATTGGCGTCGCCAGCATAGGCCCAAGAAGAGGTGGGGATGAAGGTGTTCATGATCAACGCCTTCTGCTGATCCTCAGCCACCAGGGGGTAGACGGTCTTGATCAGGTCCAGTTTGTTGGTGCAGTAGGCCAGCGCCTGGCGAACTTTCAAATCGCCCAGGGCGAAGGGAGCGGTTGCGAAAGCCGAGGGGACGTCAACCTGGACTTCGACTTCCTGGGTCACGATCTTTTCAACTTCCTTGGTCACGACCACTTCGACCTGCTTCTCAACTTCTTTGGTAACGATCTTCTCAACTTCTTGAGTAACGATCTTCTCGACCTGCTTTTCAACCTGAACTTCCACCGTCTTGATGATTTCGATGGGGGTTGGGGTAGCGCATGCGCCCAAAGCGAAAGCGGCTACCAGAACGAGGCTAAGGACAGCCAAAATACGTTTCTGAGTAAACATTGATCTCCTCCGAATGGATATTTGATTTTTTTACGAACCGACAGATAAACAAAACAACGAGTAAAAAATGTATTCCTAATATTGTCTCAGGCATCACCTCCTTGAAAGTGATTCACAAAAACAAAACCTCTCAGAAAGAACCGGACGCATGACGCAACACAGCTCAAACCTGGCGAAAAGCGAGCTCTTTGGGCGTAAAAGCTGCTCGCGTTCCGCGCGCCCAGCCCAATCTATCAGCACCGAAATATACCTACAAATCGCGAAATGGTCAAGCTGGATTGCTCACCAATTCTGATTTTCGTCATAAAAATCTGATGACAGGTATCATGGACGACCTACCGGCAGCCCGCCGCATCATCAAATTCTTCCAAATTCCATAACACAGCGGCGGCGGAGGCGTCGAGACCGCACAGGCCTGGCCGGGCAGCAGCCAGGCGGAACCGGGTGTACAAGGGCAAAACCGGCAGATCTTCAGCAAATAACGCCTGCACGGTGTGATCATCTACCTGATCGGGCAGTGAAAAACGCTCCGCCAGGCAGGCCTGATCAAAAGCAGGGTTGGCGTAGCCCGAGGCATTAATCCCTCCCCAACTTTTGGGGAAAAGCGGCGCGTAGCCCGGAACCTCGTCACTGCTAAAAAACTGGCAGGCCGGCTCAACCGAAAGGGGAAAAGCCACCTGGGCCATATCAAAACGGCGGCCAAATACCGGGCCATCGGGGCCAGAGGCCAAATAGACATTCGCCGGCTGGATCTCCACGTTCATTTGCAGGCCGCACTGCGCCAGGGACTGCTGTAAAATCTGAGCCGCGGCCGGCCGCTCGGCGTCATCGGCAGCCAGGTAGGTAAAAATGAACGGCGTCCCATCCGGCACATCTGGCACCCCCGAGGCGGTGCGCGGCGTCTGCGGATCGCCATCTGCATCCAGCCAGCCGACAGATTGCAACAAACTTGCCGCGGCAGCCGGATCGAAGGAATAACGCCGTGTTTCGGCGCTGAGCCTGGGATCGGAGGGTGGAATAAACGAATCCATCACCGCCGACTGCCCGGCCATCAAATTCTCCACGATCTGTTGGCGGTCAGCGCACAAGGCTACCGCCTGGCGCACTTCTTTGAGCGCAAACAAAGGCGGACGGGTAGGGTCCAACGAACTGACGCCAAAGAAAGCCGCCTCCCAAGCCACATCCGGCTGATAGAAGAGGACAATCTTGCCCTCTTGCTGCAACTGCTGCAAGGCGGGCAGGGATACATCTAACAGCACGCTTGAATCGATCCCATCACACTCGCCCACCCGCAGCGCTTCTACCGCTTCTTGGCCATCGGCCATAAAGCGAAAAACGAGGTTATCGAAGCGCGGCAGGCCTTCGGCGGCGCGAAAATAATGCGGATTCTTGTGCAGGGTGATATGGTCGCCCGACGCCCATTCATCAATCACGTACGCGCCCCAGCCCAAAGGAGTGCGCCAGACGCTCTCCGTCGTCAATAACTGCTCCGGGGACAGGTTTCCCCAGGCGTGGCGCGGCAAGGGCAAAAAGAAATAGGCTAGAGGGAACGGCGTCAGAAAGCCCGGCAGGCCGCGCCATTCCAGAGTAGTCTCGTCCAATGCCTGGTAATTCGCAGTACGCGCCAGCGCATCCAACTCACCCGCGGCGAACAAGCTGCGGGCGACCTCATAAGAATAAAGCGAGTCGTCCGCCGTCAAAGCCGCGCCATCCGACCAGGTCAGGCCGGGCAGCAAGGTAAAACGCACTGTCATCTGATCCATCTGCACCGGCTGATTGCCACTGTAGGCCAGGGCGCACCCATCCTGGGCGCAGCCGGCGGGACGATAGCGCGTCCCCTCGGCCAGGGCAGTGAGATTGCCGGCCGCGTCAGCGATCCAATCGCCTGGCTTGACCTCAACCGGCAAGAGGGCAATCTCGCCATCAGCCTGGGCCGGCGCTTTCTGCAAAATCACTGGCTGGTAAGCCGCAGCGCGCTGATCCACCGGCCCGTCATAGACCGCTTGCAGCACACTGCGCGCCGATGCCGAGGCCTGGTACCAAAACAGCGATTTGGGTTCCCGCCCCAGGCAGATGGTCAACAAATGAGGCGGCGGCAGCGGGGTCGGGCTGGCCTCGGGGAGCGCGGTCGCCGTGGGCGCAAAAGGCGTCGCCTGAGCCAGGCCTTCCGGCAAAGCGGTCGGGGTCAAAGTAGCAGGCGCAGGGGAAGATACCACCCCTGGCTTGCCGTTGCAAGCAGCCAGGAAGCACACACCTATAACGAGAAACCACCAAGAAAACCGTTTCAACACGTTGTTAAGGTTCAAAAGGCAAATCTTGAATGAGCCATTCCGGATTCAAGGGAATAGATCAATACTGCATGAGATAAGCGCTGCGGCCAGGTAAGCGGACTGCTAAACCATCCAGAGCCAAACGCCGCCAGAGGCAAACGGGCGGAACGATCCTGAACATCCATTGCGCGGCGCAGCAGCAGCCGGCGCACTTCGCCTGGAGGAGATTGCAGCATGCTCCATTTTTTCAAGGACCTGCTCACATACACATCAAACGTTTTATCCATCCAAATACCTGTTTTTTGCCTCATCTGGACAAATGCTGCACTATGTATACTCATAATGCATCTCGTGAAAGATACGATCGTCTCGCTCAAGCGAGGTCTTGAGCGCCTGGCGGCCATAATGTAAGCGCGATTTCACTGTTCCAACTGGCACATCCAAGATTTCACCGATCTCTTGGACTGATAAATCATTGACATAAAACAAGACAACCACCACCCGCTGCGAGAGGGGGAGCTGCAGCAAGGCCTGCTGCAACTGATTGGCGTCATCCTGCCGCTCAGCCAATTGATGCGGGGTGTGCCTTTTAACGCCAGCCAACCACTCGGTCAAATCTTCCAGAGGTTGCAGCCAACGGCTCTGGCGTTTAACCCAGGTATAAGCCAGGTTCGCAGTCATACGATAAAGCCAGGGTTCGAGAGGGAGATTGGGATCTACGCGGGCCACAAAACGATGCAAACGCAAAAAAACGTCTTGCAGCAAATCCGCCGCCGCGTCACGATCGCCAGTAATCGCCAGCGCGGTGCGAAAGACCATCTGCGAATGGCGATCATAAAGAATACCGAGCGAGGGCAAATCGCCTCGCTGCAACTGAGTCACTAAGACACTATCACTCAGCGCCTGCTCCACAATCTTCTCCTCACCAAAAAACTGTTTGGTGTTATAAATACTCACAGGTTCGTTTTTTGGTTCAAATCATCAGGACGCTGATTATACTTCACCATCTACGAAGAAGAAGAGATTTTAGGTGAATTTTTATTAAGCAACGCGACGTTCGCATTCTATTTTTAGGTAGGGCATCAATGCCGCGTTAGAGTACGGAGGAGTAAGATGAAAAACCGGGATCGCATTCGAGAACGTTTTCTTCGAGATGATCTGCCGCGGCGCTTAGGAGGTTTGGCAGCCGATTTAGAACGAATCGCATCCTCGGCGCGCCGACCGGGTGGGGCAGACCGCGTTTCCGAGATGTTGGAAGAAAGTCAATATTTCATCGAATGGACGGCGGCAGAGACGCCCATCGAAGTGGCGGCTGAGTTGGTAGATATGCAATTGATGATTGCCTTGTGGCGCGGAGCGTGGCCGGAAGCGCAGCACAGTGCAAGCCAGAGGCTTTTGTTATCGGTGCAAGCGCATCAATGGATGCATCGCGTATTGGGCTTTTCCGGTTTGATCAGTTCAGATTCATAAAAGCCGCCGCGCCGGGCGAACGTCCGCGCCATCACGAATAAAAACAAGACCTGTAGGGTTTAAGAAAACCCTACAGGTCTTGTTTCATATCGCCGCGGAGTTTGAGGTAGGACTGGTAGCGGGCCGGGTGGATTTCTCCGGCAGACAGGGCGGCCAGGACGGCGCAGCCCGGCTCATGACGATGGGTGCAATCGTTGAAAGCGCACTGCATCACACGCTGGCGCAGTTCAGGGAAATACCCATCCACCTCTTCCGGCTGAATATCCCACAACGCCAGCGCCTTCAAGCCCGGCGTATCGGCGATGTAGCCGCCGCTCGCCAGAGGGAACATCTGCCGCGCGACGGTGGTATGCTGGCCTTTCTGCTTGGCGCGACTGACCTCGCGCACCGCCAGCCCTAAGCCGGGCTGCACCTCATTCAATAAGGTAGATTTGCCCACCCCCGAAGGCCCGACAAAGACGGAAATCTTCCCCGCCAGGCGCTCGGCCAATTCAGCGACCCCCAGGCGCTGGCGCGCCGAGGAATAGATCAGGGCATAGCCCAACGAGGCATAGACATCAAAGCGCCGGCGGGCTGCCTCCAAGCCGAGCAAATCCAGCTTGTTGGCCACCAGCAAAGGCGGGATGCCCTGCTTTTCCGCAATGACCAAAAAGCGATCCAACATGCCCAGGTGCGGCTCAGGTTGAGCGCAGGCGAAGACGATCACCGCCTGATCGGGATTGGCAACCAAAATTTGTTGGTAGACGCCGCGCGGGGTGGGATCGAGGCGCGAAAGCATGCGCGTGCGCGGCTCAATGTCTTCGATCATCCCCTTGTCATCAGATTGCATGGAAATCTGCACCCAATCGCCCAGCGCCACGACATCGCCCAGGCGCGGCCCCTGCTTCAGCCGCCCGCGCAGGTGACAGGTGACGACCGCTTTCTCGGTTTGGACGGTAAAGAAGCCAGAGTGATAATGGATGACCAGCCCGCGCTGGCGAGAAGCGCCCCCCCGGTCGGCGGCGGGAAGCGCCGCCGGTTGATCATCCATTTCAGGTCGCTCAGGTTGCAAGGTCAAAGCCAGCCTCAAGGAACGGGCGTTTCGGTAACTTCAGGAGTCGGGGTGGGGGTATCAGTAACGATCGGCGTAGGCGATTTGCGCACCCCAACCTGCACTTCCCAAGGGAAGGGCGCACGCGACGAACCGGGGTAGAAGTAAGAATACACCATACCCGTGAAGATCGGCGCCGCCCACACCGAACCTTCTCCTTCATACTCTAGTACCACCGCCACCGCGATATCCGGGCGATCAGGACGGTTGGCATAAGTATACCCGGCAAACCAGGCGTGAGGATACCTGGGATCGCCAGACTGCGCCGTGCCGGTCTTGCCGGCAATTGGAATGCCATAACTCTTGAGCGGCACCCCGACGGTTTTATAGGCTGTGCCGCGCGGTTGATCCACCACCATCTTCATGGCATCCTGCACAATCTGCAATGTGCCAAAACTGACCGGCAGTTGACCGCGCACGGTGGAGGTGAAGACATACGTCGGCGAGCCGTTGGCCTGGACAATTTTCTCGACCACCGAGGGCTGGTACAACACGCCGCCATTGCCAACCGCGGCGACGAAATTCGCCACCTGCAGCGGATTGACGGCGGTATTTCCCTGTCCGATGGCGTTATTGGTCGCATCCAACGCGCCCGCCGGCACAGGGATATTGCCCGGATTCTCAATGATCTGGATGCCGGTATTGCCGCCCAGGCCAAACCCCTTGGCCATATCGGACACCGTAGTGATGTAGCCGGCGTTGAACAGGGTCAAGCCAATGTGGTAAAACCACGGGTTGCACGAACGCATCAGGCCCTCTGGCAGGGTCAGTTCACCGCTGGCCTGGGTGACGCCATCTTCTTGATAGTGCTGCCAGGTCCAATCGTCCAGGGCGACGCCGGGCAGTTCGGTAAACTGATAGGTGCAGTTGTAAGAACTTTCTGAGGTGAAAGCCCCGCTCTGCAGCGCCGCCGACATGGTGACGATTTTAAATACCGACCCCAACGGATACTGGCCCTGGGTGGCGCGATTCAACTCAAAGGAGGGCTTAAGCTCCTGCAGCCCCGGCCCGCTGTTATAGTTGGTCGGTTCAAAGAGGTTGGGGTTGAAGCCAGGCGAAGAAGCCATCGCCAGGACACGTCCTGTGTTGCGCTCCATGACCACGACCGCGCCATAAAAACCGTTCAGCGCCACCTGCGCCGCTTGCTGCAAATCCTTGTCAATCGTCGTATAAATAGCCTGCGAGGGCTGCACGGCGCGCTCCGCCAGCAGCGTCACCACCGCCCCCTCCGGGCTGATGACATACAACTTCCCGCCGCGCGTCCCCCCCAGGTACTGCTCGCCCCAAATTTCCAGGCCCATGCGCCCCACCCGCTCATTCCAGGCATAGCCCAGGCGCTTATAATATTCCACTTCGCCGGGCTGAATGGCACTCATATACCCCACCACATGCGGAGCGATCCCCTCGTGGTAGTAATAGCGCGACTCAAAGGGGGTGAAATAGATGCCGGTAAAGCCCGAAAGCGAGCCCATGAACGGCTCCAGTTGATCGGCGGCCATATCGGCGACCGGAACATACCAACCCCACTGCCGCACCGCGTTCACTTTTTCGCTGATGGCCAGGGCCGGGATGCCCGTGGCGCGCTGCAAGGCGCCGTACAGGTTCTTTTCCTCATCCTCCACCAGGACGCTGGAATCCAGGCCGATGGCGACGGCGGTGGTATGCCCGACCAGGATGTTTCCGTTGCGGTCATAGATGCTGGCGCGGGCCGGGGCGTTCGTCTCCATTTTCAAGATATTCCCGCCCTTCAATTCAGGCAAGATTAAGGTGTAGTCCCACTGCACCCGCCACTGGCCCTGTTCCAACGCCAGGTTCATAGCGGTCTCGCGCGAGACATCCCCCACCAGGTTGGAATGCAAGGTCACGCGGTAGCTGATCTCGGCATGGTAGGGGCTTTTGACCAGGGAAGCCAAAATTTCTGTATCCCAACCGGTCAGCGCCGCATCCGCCACCGTCTCAGTATAAATGCGGGTGAAATCCGCCTCCAGGATGGCGCCTTTGCTCACCGTGGTCAGTTGGGCGTACATTGTGGGGTAATTTTCGACCTTCCAGGCATCCAGGTACGCCTGGGCGACCGGCAGAGGATCTGGCACAGCGGTTGTCTCCACAGAGATATCCGCCAGGGTCGGGGTAGGCGAGGGCGGAACAGTCGGCGGGGCCGGCGTGACCGTAGGCGTAGGGGAAGGAAGCAGCGAACATGCGCTGAGGAGGAAAGCCAGGATCAGCGCTAAAATTAAGCCCGAGGGCGTCAGTTTGCCAAAAACGGACAGGCTGTGAGCCTGTCCAACAAAACGTTTCATAAACAAGGTTTTACCGTCCATCAGAAGTCCAATAAGGTCAAGTTAAAAGATCAGGCCGCCGCCCACCAGTCTTCACCCTCGCGCAGGCCAAGAGCGTTCAGGCGGGCGCGAACGATCGGGCGGGCGCCGCGCGCGCCGACTGTAGCCAAGACGATCGGGCGGCGATACCGCTTCAAACAGTCGAGCAGCGCCTCAGGCGGCAGAATGGGTTTGCCGCGGCGCAGATTGCCGATCTTGCGCGGATCGATATCTACAAACGCGACGAGCGGCGCGCCTTGCAGCAGCAGATACTTGCTCAATTGACGACCGGCCAGCCCGGCGCCCCACAGAATCACAGCATCGCGGCCGGCCAGCGGCCCGCGCAGCAAATAATGAACTCTGGCGCGCAGGAAATTCTCCGGCGAATAGCGGCGGTCAGTGCGCGTCAGACGTTGAGGGGATTCGCGCCATTCCAACAGCGTCTCGGGCAGCTTGGCGAACTGCGCCCCGCCCAACGCCAGGCGCAGCCACAAATCGTAATCCTCGGCCCAGCCATGATCTTCATAGGGGCGCTGTCTGCCCAAAAGCGCACGGCGGAGCATTACACTTGGATGCACCAGGGGGCTTTCGACAAATATCTCGCGGCGCATCTCGGCGTCGCTCAACAGAGAATTGCTCCATTCGATGTAAGCGTTAAACCCAGCGCCTACGCGGAAGCCAGCGCCCGCATTAAAACCAGCGCCCACCGACGACTCTGGCGCGGTGAAGGCTTGCACACGACTGCCCAAAACCGCCGTCTGAGGCTGCTCCTGCATCCAGGCGACCTGGCGCGCCAGGCGCTCGGACGCGCAGCGGTCATCCGCATCCATGCGGGCGATCAGCGGCGCAGTGCAAGCCTGCCAGCCAGCATTCAAGGCGCTGACAATGCCGCCATGCGCCTGGTGGATCACCCGCAAACGCGGCTCTTTGCCAGCCCAGGCATCCAGCAGTTCTCCGCTGCCGTCGGTAGAGCCATCGTCTACCGCCGCCACTTCAAAATTCGTAAAGGTCTGCTGAACCAGGCTTTGCAAAGCCTCGTCCAGAGTATGCACCGCATTGTAACACGGGATAAGCACAGATACAGCCGGCATAAACTGATTGTACTACCTTTAAGGATATGTCCAAATACACATTGCGAAGTTACCCGCCTTATGCTAAACTAAAAACTGAGAATACTCTCACCCACCAATCCATAATGAGGAGAAAAAGTATGAAGAAAGTTAATCTGTTGTTGGTTCTTGTGATGATTGCTGCACTGGCGCTTTCGGCGTGCGGAGGCGGCAGCAGCAAGCTCAAGATCGGTCTGGTGACCGATGTCGGCGGCGTGAATGACAAGTCGTTCAACCAGTCAGCCTGGGCGGGCGTCGAGAAAGCCGCCAAAGAGTTCGGATGGGATGCCCAATACATCGAGTCCAAGCAGCCCACCGACTATGAGAAAAACATTGATCAGTTTGCCACCGAAAACTATGATGTGATCGTCACCGTCGGTTTCATGATGGGCGATGCCACCGCCGCCAAGGCGAAGCAGTACCCCAAGATCAAATTCGCCATCATTGACAATGCCTATTTCCCGACCAAAGATTCAAAAGCCTGCGATGACACCGCGAAAGATTGCTACGCGGACGGCGGCTTGAAGAACGTCACCTCCCTGATGTTCCAGGAAGACCAGGTAGGCTTTTTGGCGGGCGTCCTGGCCGGCGGCATGAGCAAGACCGGCACCATCTGCTCGGTGGCTGGCATGGAAATCCCCCCCGTCGTGCGCTTCGTTGTGGGCTACCAGAACGGCGCCAAGTGGATCAAGCCTGAGACCAACACCCTGAACGTTTATGTGCCTTCGTTCATTGACCCGGCCAAGGGCAAGGAAACCGGCGTCAGCATGATCGGCCAGGGCTGCGATGTCATCTTCGGCGTGGGCGGCAACACCGGCAACGGTGGCCTGCTGGCAGCCAAAGAAGCTGGCCTGATGGGCATCGGCGTGGACGTGGATCAATACCTGACCTACGCCGAGGTCAAAGACATTCTGCTGACCAGCGCGGCCAAGAACGTGGACGTGGCGGTTTATGAATATCTGAAGACTGTCAAAAGCGGCGCAGTTAAAGCTGGCATCAACACGGCCAATGTTCAGAACGGCGGCGTCGGCCTGGCGCCCTATCATGACATGGACAGCAAAATCCCGGCTGAGGTCAAGACCAAAGTAGACGAGGCGCTCAAAGGGCTGAAAGACGGCTCGATCAAGACCGGCTACCAACCGTAAGAGAAGCGCTTAAGGATTCCTGGCGCGGCGCAAGACTGCGCATTTTCCGCACAAATAGAAAACGCGCTTTTTGCCCAAGCCAAGTATCGAATATAATAAGAGGGTGCTGAGAATTCAGCACCCTCTTATTATTGGAAATCCTTTCGGATAGACCCTGAGCGTTTAAACGCCAGGGAGCTTATAGAATGGAGTGCGCATGACGATTGCTTTACAAGCCACCGGAATCACCAAGCGATTCCCCGGCGTGTTGGCGAACGACCACGTCAACTTTACGCTAAAGCAGGGCGAAATCCATGCCCTGCTGGGCGAGAACGGCGCCGGGAAATCCACCCTGATGAACATCCTCTACGGGCTGTACCAGCCAGATGAGGGTGAAATCTTGCTCAATGGGCAGCGCATCCAAATCACCTCTCCCCATGATGCGATTGCACAAGGGATCGGCATGGTGCACCAGCACTTCATGCTCGTCCCCCCTCTCACCGTAACCGAAAACATCATGCTCGGCCAGGAGTCGATCCAGGCGGGCAGCCAGGCGCTCGGCCCGCTGGCGCTGCTCGACCGGCGCAGCGTCGCCAAACGCATTCGCGAACTGAGCCAACGCTATGGGCTGGCGGTAGACCCCGACGCCACGGTGCAAGACCTGACGGTCGGCGCGCAGCAGCGGGTGGAGATCGTCAAAGCGCTCTACCGCGAGGCGCAAATCTTGATCCTGGACGAACCGACGGCGGTGCTGACGCCGCAGGAGGCCGATGACCTGTTCGTCATTTTGCGCAACCTGGTCGCGCAAGGCAAATCCATCATCTTCATCACCCACAAGCTGCGCGAGGTATTCGCCGTCGCCGACCAAATCAGCGTGATGCGGGCCGGCAAAATGGCCGGCTCGGTGCAGCCGGCGCAGGCCACGCGCGAACTGCTGGCCGAGATGATGGTGGGGCGGGCGGTGATCTTGACGATTGACAAGACCGATGCCAACCCCGCCAATGTGGTGCTGCAAGTGGAGAACCTGCGCGTGCAAGACGACCGCCGCCACACTGTGGTCAACGACATCTCTTTGAGCGTGCGCGCCGGCGAAATTTTGGGCATCGCCGGCGTCCAGGGCAACGGGCAAACCGAATTGACCGAGGCGCTCACCGGCTTGCGCAAGGTAGTCGGCGGGCAGGTGACCATCTTGAGCCAGGACACCACCCATGTCATGCCGCGCCAGATCAGCGAGGCGGGCGTCTCGCACGTGCCAGAAGACCGCCACAAACACGGCCTGGTGCTTTCCTTCTCGCTGCGAGATAACTTCGTCCTCTGCACCTATTACCAGCCTCCATTTGCGAAGGGGATTGAAATTGATTTTCCCGTCCTGGAGGAAAACGCGCGCAAGTTGATTAAGATGTTTGATGTGCGCACGCCCGGCGCCAGCACATCGGCGGGATCGCTTTCTGGCGGCAACCAGCAAAAGGTGATCATCGCTCGCGAGTTGAGCCGCCCGGTCAAGCTGCTCATCGCCAGCCAGCCGACGCGCGGGCTGGATGTGGGCAGCATCGAGTTTATCCACCGGCGCATCGTCGAAGCGCGCGATCAGGGCGCGGCCGTCCTGCTGATCAGCGCCGAACTGGACGAGATTATGAGCCTGTCGGATCGCATTGCAGTGATGTACAAAGGGCATATCTTAAGCACGCTGGACGCCAGCACCGCCACCCGCGAACAGCTTGGGCTGCTGATGGCCGGCATCGGCGGCGCAGAGCCGCACGCCCCAGCGCAGCGCAGCGGGAACAACCGCCGGAACGGCCCTGATTCCCCCCTGGAGGCAATGAATGTCTGAAAATCGCAAAACCAACCCGTTTGCCCCCTTCCTCTCGGCGCTTGGCCGCGCCCTGGGCATGCCCGCCCTGGCCCTGCTGACCGCCTTCATCATCGGCGCGATCGTCATCCTGTTGACCAGCGGCGACCTGCTGGCCGCGCCGACCGCCTATTGGGGGTTGATCCGCGGCGCGTTGTTCAAACAGCGCGGCCTGTCCGAATCGTTGGTCGCCAGCATCCCCTACGTGCTGCTCAGCCTGGGGCTGTCAGTAGGCTTCAAAAGCGGCCTGTTCAACATCGGCGTCGAGGGACAGTTCTACATCGGCGCGCTGTGCGCCGCCTGGGCCGGGCAGATCACCACCGGCCTGCCGGCCATCATCCACCTGCCGCTGGCCCTGCTGGCCGGCGCAATCGGTGGGGCGATTTGGGCCGGTGTGCCGGGCTATCTCAAGATGCGCACCGGCGCCCACGAGGTGATCAGCACGATGATGATGAACTATGTCGCCTTCCGCCTGACCGAGTACGTGATCACCGACAAGCTGCGCGATGTCAATTCCACCACCATCCAGACGCCCTCCGTCTCGCCGGCGGCTGAACTGTGGACTTTTGCGGCCATCCCGCAGCGCCTGCAAGACCCGCTCAACGCCCTGGGCGTCGCCCTTGTGCTGGCTCTGCTGACGGCGTTGGTCGTGCGCGCCCTGGCGGATCGCCCGGATTGGAAAGCGAAACTCGGCGCGCGCCGCGGCCTGGCGATCGGGGGCAGCGGCCTGCTGGCGGGGCTGATCGCCTTCGTCGCCCTGCCGCTGCTGACCAACGCCTGGTGGCCGTTCACCGACGCCTACGACCGCCTGCACACCGGCCTGATCATGGCCGTCCTGGCGGCGGTCGGGGTGTGGTGGTTGATGGAAAAAACCACCCCCGGCTTTGAGCTGCGCACGGTGGGGGCGAACCCCAACGCGGCCCGCTACGCCGGCATGAACATCACCCGCAACGTGGTGCTGGCGATGGCGATCTCCGGCGGGCTGGCCGGCCTGGCGGGGACGATTGAAGTATTGGGCGTCTCGATCTGCCGCTGCCTGCCGCTGTTCTTCTCCAGCGGCTACGGCTTCGACAGCATCGCCATCTCGCTGCTGGCGCGCAACGACCCCTTCGGCATCCTGGCGGCTTCCTTTTTGTTTGGGGCGATGCGCAACGGGGCCGACCTGATGGAACTCAGTTCGGGCGTTTCCAAGTATATTATCTCGCTGATCCAGGCCCTGGCGCTGCTCTTCGTGGCTGCGCCGGCCATCGTGCGCTGGATGTACCGCATGAAAGCGCCCGCCGGCGAGGAAAAGCAAGCGCCGCTGACCCGCGGCTGGGGAGGCTAGGGTATGGATACCTCTATTCGCAAAGATCGACTCTTATCGCAAAAATGGCTGCGGACGCTGATCAACCTGGGCGGCGTGCTGCTGGCGCTGGTGATCGCCTGGGAACTGCTGAACCTGGTGATCGGGCGGCAGTGCGACGGCAAGTGCATCACCGACACCCTGTCCCAAATGCTGCGCGTGGCGACGCCGATCGCCTTTGCCGCCTTTTGCGGCGTGGTCTGCGAGCGCGCCGGCGTGGTGGATATTGGCATCGAGGGGAAGATGCTGACGGCGGCCATGGTGGCTTACGCGGTCAACCTGTTCTCCTACCAATGGCTGCAAAGCATGATGGAAGCCAGTGCGGCCGGTACCCTGAGCCGCTGGCTGGCCCTGCTGGTGGGCATCCTGGCCGCCCTGCTGCTGGCGCTGCTGCATGCCGTGTCGTCCATCCGCTTCAAAATTGACCAGATCATCAGCGGGACGGTGATTAACATCCTGGCGCTGGGCGTGACCGGCTATTTTTACCGGCAGTTCCTGGCCGAAAACCTGCCCGCCGGGCCCGGCACCTTCCCCAAGATCGTCATTCCCTTCCTGGCCGATATCCCCGTGCTAGGGCCGATCTTGTTCCGGCAGCAGCCGCTGACCTATATCATGATCCTGCTGGCTTTCTTGCTGCATTACGTTTTGTTTTACACCCCCTGGGGGCTGCGCACGCGCGCCGTCGGCGAACACCCGCGGGCGGCGGATACGCTGGGGATTGATGTGCTCAAGATGCGCTACACCAATGTGTTGATCGGGGGGCTGATCGCCGGCCTGGGAGGCGTCTGGTTTACGCTGGAGGCGGTGGATGTCTTCAACCCGATGATGACCAATGGGCTGGGCTTTATCGGCCTGGCGGCGATGATCTTCGGCAAGTGGATGCCTTTCGGGGCGCTGATCGGGGCGTTGATCTTTGGCCTGGGCAACAGCCTGACGACGACGGTCAGCATTTACCGTCCCGATCTGCCGTCGCAAATCCCGCAAATGCTGCCTTACCTGCTGACGATCGCTGTGCTGACCGGTGTGGTGGGACGGGCGGCGCCTCCGGCGGCGGATGGGCAGGCGTATGAGAAGCAGTAAGAAGTGGGAAGTGAGAGTGTGATGTAGAATGGCCAGATATTGTCCTTCTTGTAACCGTGAGAACCCAGAC
>CAIQJJ010000324.1 GCA_903872065.1 uncultured Anaerolineales bacterium
CATCCAGAGCGACGTGCGCCATGCGGTCTTCTTATTCGCCCCCGATTTCGCCAACCCGGCTTATCAAAAGCAGCCGCTCTTCGAGGAAGCAGTCGCGCGCTACACCCCCTTCCAGGGCCGCTTGTCGCGCGAAGCGATCCAGGTCAGCAAAAAAGCGCTGGAAATCATCGCCATCCTGGGCGGGCAGTGGCCGCATTCTTCATTTATGATGCCGGGTGGTGTGGTTTCCCGGCCTGGCCCCAGCGAGCTTTTACAATGCGCGGCGCAGTTGGCCGCCTACCGCCGCTGGTATGAAGAGCAGGTGTTGGGCTGCAGCCTGGAACGGTGGGCCGAGGTGCAAAGCGCCGCCGACCTGGAGGCCTGGCTGGAACAAGACGCGGCGCATTTCAACAGTGAGATGGGCTTCTTCTTGCGCTTTGGGCGGGCGATTGGCCTGGATCAACCCGTGAGCGGGACAAATCATTTCATCAGTTATGGCAATCTGGAGATGCCGGCGCAGACCGCGGTGCGCCCCCTGGGAGCAGATGCAGCGCAGTTTCTGCCGGCGGGCTTCGCGAGCGGGCCGCAGGTGGAGGCTTTCGACCAGCAGCACGTTGTTGAACACAGCGCCTATTCCTGGTTCGAGGGCGAGGAAGGCGGCTTGCATCCGTTCAACGGCAGCACGCGGCCTTACGCCAGCGGGCAAGAAGGCAAGCGCTACTCGTGGAGCAAAGCGCCGCGCTACAGAGGCCAGCCGGCCGAGACCGGCCCCCTGGCAGAGATGATCGTCAGCGGGCAGCCGCTCTTCGTAGACCTGCTGCGCCAGCGCGGGGCGACCATCCTGCTGCGCCAACTGGCCCGCCTGGCGCGCCCCGCGCGGATGCTGCCGGCGATGGAGACCTGGCTGAACGAAATGGCCGCCTCTGCCTCGAAACCAGGCGCTTACTATATCAAGCCCCGCCCGATCGAGAGCGGCGAGGCATTTGGCCTGGTGGAAGCCTCGCGCGGGGCGTTGGGGCATTGGGTGAAGGTGAAAGAGGGCGAGATCACCCATTACCAGATCATCACGCCCACCGCCTGGAACGGCTCGCCGCGCGATGTGGACGGGCGGCGCGGCCCCTGGGAGGAGGCGCTGATCGGAACGCCGGTGCGCGACCCGGAAAACCCGGTCGAGATCGGGCATGTCATCCGTTCGTTCGATGCCTGCCTCGTCTGCACGGTGCACACGCTGGACGCGCGCCAGGGCCGGCGCACGCCCCTCAAACGGTTGCGCGTATGAAGACCAGGCGCGTGATCTGCATCGGCAATTGCTATCTCCCCGGCGATGATTTCGGCAGCCGGGTCTATCAGCGGTTGGCGGGGGGCGGCCTGCCGGGCGGGGTGGAAGTGATTGACGGCGGGCTGGCCGGGCTAAACCTGCTGCGCTATTTTGACGACTGCGCCCGCCTGGTTTTTGTGGACGCTATTCACGCCCCGGACGATCCAACAGGGCTGTTTCTCTTTGCGGCTGAAGCGTCTGCGCCGCTCCAGGCCGCGCCCTCCAGTTATGGACACGCCGCCGGCCTGGAATATTTGCTGCACGCGGCGCGCGCCCTTCCCGCGCAAGGCGATTTCCCTGAAGTGTTTGTGCTTGGGGCCAACGGCGAAGCGTCAGACGCATCCATTGCCCAGGCGGCCGAGCTTTGTCTGCAAGTGGCGCTGAACGGGGCCGGCGGCCTGCCTGTCCAAAGCGCCATCCTTTAGAAAGGGCGAAAATGAAGCAGACCCTTACC
>CAIQJJ010000325.1 GCA_903872065.1 uncultured Anaerolineales bacterium
CCGTACATCTCGGCGATCGGCTGCCAGAAGCCAACGCTGGCGCCGCCCATGGGGTCAACGCCGATCTTGAGGCCAGAGGCTTTGATGGCCGGGATGTCCACCACATTGCGCAGATCGGCCACATAAGGGGTGATGTAGTCATACAGGTGGGTGGTTTCGGCCTGCATGGCGCGGGCCAGGGGGATGCGCTTGACCCCGCGCAGCTCGTTCTGCAGGATTTCGTTGGCGCGCGTCTGCATGGCCTTGGTGGTGGTGGTGTCGGCCGGCCCGCCGGCGGGGGGGTTGTACTTGAAGCCGCCGTCGTCAGGCGGGTTGTGGGAGGGTGTGATCACCACGCCATCGGCCAATCCAGTCGTTTTGCCGCGGTTGTGGGTGAGGATGGCGTAGGAAATGGCGGGAGTGGGCGTGTAACCAGCGCTGGCATCCACCATGATTTCCTGCTGATTGGCGGCAAAGACCTCGATGGCGCTGGCGAGGGCTGGTTCGGACAGGGCGTGCGTGTCCATGCCGATGAACAGAGGGCCGGTGACGCCCTGCGCCTGGCGAAACTCACAGATGGCTTGCGAAATAGCCAGGATGTGGGCCTCGTTAAAATTATTCTTGAACGATGAGCCGCGATGCCCAGACGTGCCAAAGGCAACCCGCTGGGCCGGGTCGGCGGGATCGGGTCTTCCAGTGTAATACGCCGAGACAAGCCGCGGCACATTGACCAGCAGTTCATAAGGGGCGGGCTTCCCCGCCAGAGGATGTAAACCCATGGTTAAGCTCCTTTTCCAACTTCCAGACTATGCGCTTGAATTCCATGCAGCGATCATACCTGACTCATCTTTGCCTGTAAAGATTCGGCGCGCTTGAAAAAGGTTTTGTCTCCTTGAACGAACTGTGCGAATACATCTGATGATTCTTTAGATGACCAAATGCCCAACAGGTTACAACGAAGTGGCGTGTAGAACCTGTCGAACAGGATTTTGGGAACGGATTAAGCGGATTTGGCCCCCGCGACGAGAAATTGGCCTGCCGGCGAATCCGTTCAATCTGTTCTGCATCCGTTGACAGTTTTTTCCACCAAACTCGCCTCCAGATTTGGAACTGCTGCGACTTTTCAGTCCGTGCGTATCGCAGTACAATTTGAGGGTAAGTTTTTGGAGTCTCCCTCTTCAACGGTATTCTTCCGCTGAAGAGAACCATATCTCCCTCTCCAATGGTGGTTTTCCGTTGGGTAGGGTGGCGGGGTGAGGTGGTGGGGTATGCAAACTTTGCTAGACGAGATCGTCGCGCAAGTATCCCAGGTGCGCGGCGTACGGGCGGCAGCGCTGGGCGGCTCGCGAGCGCGCGGGACGCACAGCGCCACGTCGGATATTGACCTGGGAATTTATTATGACGATCCGCAGGCTTTCGACCTGGAGGCGCTGGGGGCGCTGGCGACCAGGTTGGACGACGAGCGGCGGGTGAATCTGATCACCCCGATCGGCGGGTGGGGGCCGTGGATCAACGGTGGGGGCTGGCTGAAGGTGCGCTCGCTGGCGGTGGATTTCTTGTATCGCGACCTGCGCCAGGTGCAGCGCGTGATGAATGACTGCTGCGCCGGGCGGGTGGATGTGTTCTACCAGCCTGGGCACCCGTTGGGCTTTGTCTCGGCGATGTATATGAGTGAGACCGCGGTGTGCCGGGTGCTGTGGGAAGACGCTGAACGTCCATTGACCCACTTAAAGGCGCGCACTGTTCCCTACCCGGCGGCGTTGAAGCAGGCGCTGATCGAGCGCTTTGCCTGGGAAATTGGCTTTTCGTTGGGTATTGCTCACAAGGGCGCCGGGCGGTCAGATACCTCTTATGTGGCGGGATGCTGCTTCCGCGCCGCGATGTGCATGCTGCAAGTGCTTTTCGCTTTGAACGAAGTGTACTGGCTCAACGAGAAGGGCACGGCGGCGATCGCCGATGGCTTTCGTTTGCGCCCGGCGAATCTTAACGCGCGCCTGGACGAGGCCTTTGCCGGGCTGTCCGCCGAGCCGGCCGCTCTGGAAGGGGCGATTGCGGCGCTGGCCGGGCTGGAGCAGGAAGTGCAGGCGCTGATTGCCCAGGCCGGGTGAAGGACAGGGCGCGGCCCTGAGGAGGCTGTAGAATGCGTTGGCGAACCTTTGTACTGGCGATGTCCAGCATTATCCTCAACTTTATGGGGTCGCTCCCCGGCTGTATAGCAGCCATAACCCGGCAAAATAGGTCGCCATTAAGACCAGCGCGTCAACCTCGATGAACAGCACCCGCCGTTCCAGGCGGGCCAGGTTGCCGATCAATCCCATACCAGTCATCAGTAGACCCAGCATTCCAACCAGCAAGAAAGCCGGGTCAATCACGCCCAGAAAACGCCCTTGCAGATAGAACACATCCGTCAGGCCCAGGGCGAACATATTGAACATATTGCTCCCAAACAAATTGCCGATGGCCATATCATCTGCGCCCAGCTTCACCGCAGCCAGGGTTGTGACCAACTCAGGCAGTGAGGTGACGATGGCGACCAGGGTAGTCCCTACGAAGCTTTCCCCCAGGCCCGTGATCACGGCAATTTCAGCGCTGGACTCCACCATCCACGGGGTGATGACTACCAAAGCCGCGGCAGCCAGGCCAAACCCCAGCAGGCCTTGCCACAAAGGCGGCGTACCTTCTGGGATTTCTACTGCTTCCGCAGCCTGGGCGCTTCCATGAACCTGGCTCGTTTGAATCAGGTATACGCCTGCAAAATACGCCAGCATGACCATGATGCTATCCAACCCGACCCAACCGATTTTCAAGTCAATGTCTGCCAGGATGAAGAACACCACCAGGCCGATCATGAAGACCGTCAAGCTGCCAGTCAGGGCATGTTTGAGCGCCGCCTTGCGCAGAATACGGTCTTTGCGGTGCAGCAGATCCAGGATGGCCAAAAGAAACATATTGAACAAGTTGCTGCCCAACAGGTTGCCGGCGGCCAGGTTGGGAACCCCCTGGGAAAGCGAACTGATGGTGGTTAACACCTCTGGCAGTGAAGTGACTCCTGCCAGCAGAAGCACTCCAATAAACATGCCGCCCAGGCGAGTGCGCACAGCGATCACATCGCCATACTTTGCCAACTGCATGGCGGCAAACACGATCAACGCCGCACTGGCGAAAAAGATTCCCCAGACCATTTTAACCTCCCGGAACGCGTGACGGCACCCCGCGCACAATGCTCAATGGCCAGGCGGCGAAAACCCCGGTGTTAGGGCCATCCAGGTCGGTGACAATCTTTTCAGTGGCTTGTAAGCAGGCGCGCACAATTTGTTCATTTTCTACAATCACAAACAGTGTGAGGTGGCCTTCTTCCACCGCGCCGCTGCTCTGAAACAGGTAGCGCATCGGCACGTTTTGATGTTTCAAGCGTTGGATGCCGGTGCTTTCGACAATCGTCGCGCCGCGAATGCCGGCATTCTCCCAAGAGGCAAGCAGTTGATCAAGCAGATCAGGGTTATCCAGAACAAGCATAATCATGAACATAAGGTTCCTCCTTCTCAAGCAGTAAATAAGGTATACAACAGTAAATACAACACACTGGCTAAAGCACAGGTGAGCAGCATCACCGGCAAACCGCGCCGGTTCCACAGGTCAGAGGTAATTGGCGTTCGAGTACGTTCGGAAACATTGGCGACGATGATATTGGCTGTGGAGCCAATGATTGTGGCGTTGCCGCCGAAACCAGCGCCAAAGGCCAACGCCCACCATAATGGGCCTACATCCATCCCATCTGCACTAAGACCTTGCAGCACCGGGATCAGGGCAATTGTGATCGGTACATTATCTACAAAGGCTGACAGTCCGGCCGAAAACCAAAGTAGGGCCAGGCCCAAAAGCGCGGGCGGCGCTGCGTGCAAATGCTCCAAGAGCGTCACCAATTTGTTTAGTACACCGGAAGCCTCCAGTCCACCCACCATGACAAACAGCGCTGCGAAGAAGACCAAGACCCCCCACTCGATCCGGCGCAGCAGTTCGTTGATATCTGGACGAACCCATACCAAAGCGGCTGAGGCTGCGCCCATGGCGATGAAAGCCTGGCTTAAGCCTAAAGGTTCTTCGAGAAAGAAAAGGATGATCGCCGCGCCCAAAACAACCAACACTCGCCAGGCTGTTTTAGGGTCATCGAGCGATTCGTGCGGCTTGAGCTTCATCACCGCGGCGACATTCGTCGGCTGCACTGCTAACTCATGCCGGAACAAGTGACGTAGAAGCCACAGCGCGGCAAACCAGACTACCAATACGACCGGCAGCGCGTGGGTCAAAAAATCATTGAACGCAAAACCGGCCGCCGAAGCGATCAGCATGTTGGGTGGGTCGCCCACCAATGTGGCAGTGCCTCCAGTGTTGGAAAGCAGCGCTTCTGTGATCAAGAATGGCAGTGGGTTGATGCCAAGAATTTCACAGATCAAGATCGTCACCGGCGCAATTAATACCACAGTAGTCACATTATCCAGAAACATGGAGACCAAAGTAGTCACCGTGCCAAGCAGCGCCAATAATACGACCGGCCGGCCCCGAGAAAAGCGCCCGGCCCACACCGCCAGGAACTGGAAAAAACCGGTCGGCTCCAGCAAGGCGACCAGGATCATCATTCCTAACAGCAGCCCTAATGTGTTGAAGTCCACCGCCTCCATCGCGTGTGACTCATCGTAAAACTGCAATGCTTTTCCTACGCTGACCATCAAGGTTGCTCCTCCAAAACCGGCGATCGTGCGGTTAAGTTTCTCAGAAAAGATCAGCCATAAAGTGATCAAGAAAATCAAGCCGACAAGAATTTGAGCGATCATGGCCGGGATGCCTCAACATTTTTCCATGTTGCGAGAATGGCAGCCGCGATGTCGACGCGCGAAGCCAAACCCACCAAAACTCCCTCTTCTGAAACTACCGGAAGATCGTAGAGGTTGTGTTTTACCATCAATGCGTAGGCGCGCAGCAGGCCGCAGTTTTCTTCTACGAATGTGATGGGCTGCATGATCATGGTCACTGGGCGATCGAGCTGGTTAGGGGTAGGGCGGGTAGTTTCGACAGCCCCGAAATCGCGAACGAAATCCAAATCTGGCAGCAGGTCGAAGAAATCAGGTAGTTCCAACTTGAGCAGATCGCTGAGACTGATCACACCGCCCGGTTTGCCTTGTTTATTCAGCACAGGCAGCAAACCAATGCGCTGTTCAACAATCAGGGCTGCCGCCTCCCTGATTGTTGAACTGGCAGAGATTGAGAAGACTTTGCGTTTCATGCAATCACGAATTTCCATAGTTTTCTGATGTAAATTGTAGCCATGCCTTGCGGACAGCAAAAAAACAGCACTTCAGGAATTCCCAGCCTGCCGGGTAGATGCCAGGTGCACTCCTCATGAATTTTGCCGCGTCAGAATACACATCAGCAGCCTGGGCTGGATGATGACCCGGCGTTCAAGGGTAGGGTGATGATTCACCTTTGCAGTCAGCACACAAACCTGCTGGCTGGTTCTATGATGTTTTCTATCTCATGCAGAGGGAGATTGCGCCGAGCGCCGTTTCATCGAAAAAAGTATTCTCTCTGAATACGCCCCATCGCATTGGGCGGATCAGGGATCCAACGCATGCGCTTGGTCGCCTGGCTGCCGCCATTGCCGGTCAAGATTCCTGGCGCGCCCAATACCGCGATCGACAGCCCCATTTTTTGCGCAACAGATCTAATCATTGCCGGCATAATCTTGATACACCTCGAATCCAAAACGTTTAAGTTCTGGTGATATTTTACAGTGTTTTTTTCTCTTGATCAAGATCGCCAGTCAAATATCTTGCGAGGTGATCTTTGCCTGGCGCAGTAACCTGGATAGTGTTAGATTGCTGTTTTGCTCGCAGCGTGAGGCAATGCACACCGAACCATTCTGCAGAGGGGTGTCATTTAAAAGATCATTTGGTATGATGGGGGAATGGAGAATCAATATCATGCACATTCGCAACTTTAGCCCTGAAGATTACCCCGCCATCGCTGGCATCCACAACCGCCTGGGGATTGCCTGGCCTGAGCGGCCGCGCACCGCGCAAGGTTGGGCGGAAGCCGACCGCAGCCGCAGCCCCCAATCCAGGCATCAGCGTTGGACGGCGCTCGAAGATGGGCAGGTGGTCGCCTTTGCGTCCTACAGCCAAAACCCGTGGAGCTATCCGCCGCAGAGCTGCTTCATTAATATTGAGGTTCTGCCCGAATATCAGCGCCGCGGCATCGGGGCGGCGCTCTATGAGCGGGTGATGGACGGTCTGCAGGAGCTGCACCCGCCCGCCCTGCGCGCAGACGCCTTCACCAACCTGCCGCAGGGATTTGCCTTCCTGCAAAGGCGCGGCTTTTACGAAGCCTTCCGCGAGACGCCCGTCCATCTTGATGTGACCGCCTTTGATCCCGCGCCATACGCCGGGCTGGAGGCGAAGTTGGCCGCGCAAGGCATTGTGATCAAGACGCTGCGCGAGATGGAGGCGGATCTGGAGCGCGATCGCAAACTGTACGACTTGTACTGGGAGACCGACATGGATGTCCCGCACGAGGGCGAAGGCGTGCAAAAGCCGCCCTTTGAGGAATGGGTGGGCTGGGGTCTCAACGATCCCTCCATCCTGCCGGAGGCTTATTTTATTGCTATGCGGGGAGATGACTACATCGGCCTGCGCGAATTGGGCAGCTATACCGACCGTGAGGCGCTGCTCGGCGGCCTGTTGGGCGTCCGGCGGGCATACCGGCAGCGCGGCGTTGGCCTGGCCTTGCAACTGCGCGGCATTGCTTACGCCCAGGCTCATGGCTACCGCCTGTTGAAGACTTGCACCGCCATTCAGAATGCTCCGATGCAGGCGTTATTCAACAAACTGGGCTATGCCCGTGACCCGGAATGGCAGCAGTGCCAGAAGGATTTGGGCGCGTGAGCGCAAGGAAGCAGAATTTGATCGCTGCCTGGTGCAAACGCTCGCGCAGCGATGTACTGCGGGCTGGAGATCACTGGTCTTCGTAGTTCATGGCTGCTGTGGGCCAGGATCACGCGAAAGTTTTGCGTAGCCAGGTAATCGGAGATCGTTTCGTAGTTCAGTTCATTATCATCCGTCAACTACAATGAGCTGTCCGGCGGGTCGTCTAGGATTTTGCGCCGGCTATCACCTCGGCCCAAAATTCTTCGTGTTTTTGAGCTTTGCCTTCCCTGGTTTGCTGCTCTGCTATCTGTAACATTCCTTGAAACTTGGGTGAATAAGCCAATATCAACCGCTCGATTTCTTCTTCGTCGGTTACAGACAGCAGCATGGCAACAGGTTTCCCGTTTTTGGTTACTACGATTGGACCTTGTTGACTCTCTTTGATGTAGCCGCTGAACTTTGCTTTTACCGCGGTTATTGATGCGCTTCTCATTCCTCATACTCCTTTCCAACGCTATAGATCGTGTGTCCGCTGGTTCAAACCAGCGGTTGTTATGGGAAACACGTTAAAACGTGTTTCGGCTGACCGGCAGCCTGTTTCTACCAGGTCGCCGGCCTCCCCAAACGCGCTTCGAGTGCGTTTCCCGTATCATCCGATTCATCGGCTTGCGGGCGTCGGTTCCTCCCGGTAACAAGATAGTTGACTTTTTCAATATTTGATTTATAATATTAATTATAAACGGTCGAATTTTTCAAAATATCAAAGTTATTTCTCAATAAAATTAAACATGAACACAACGCCCTCCAAACAACCCTTACTCACGCCCGTGATGCGCTGGTTTATGCTGGCGATGGTGCTGGCGAACATTGCCTCATCCATGTCCGGCATGTTGATGCCGCTCTACCTGACGGAATTGGGCGCCAGCATCGGGCAGGTCGGGATGGTCTTCACCCTGACCTCGATCGTCATCCTGGTGCTGCAAATCTTTGGCGGCTGGGTCTCCGACTCGATTGGCCGCCTGCGCGCTATCGCCATCGGCAGCCTGGGTGGGATTATCGGCTTTATCGCCCTGCTGCTCTCTCCCACCTGGCAGTGGATGCTGATCGCCCTGGTGATTTACCAGATTCCTTTCGCCCTGGTCGGGCCCAGCTTTGGGGCGTTCATCGCCGAAAACTCCAGCGAGGAAAACCGCGGCAAGGTCTACGGGTTAACCGGCACGATCTACCAGGTGACGGGTGTCTTGGGCCCGCCCCTGGGCGGCTTCCTGGCCGGGACTTACGGTTTCAAGATCATGCTGCTCGGCGCGGCCGCCTTTTACGTCACCGCCGCCTGCCTGCGCATCTGGATGGCGATGACCCCGCGCCTGGCCGCCGCGCCGCGCCCGGCTGCCGCGCCGTTGGCCTCGAAGCCGCAGGCGGAAGCCAGCCGCCCGGCCCTGACGGTCGCCGCTTTCAAGAACAGCATGGCCTCCATGCTCGGTATGATCTTCGCCGGCGGCATCTTGACC
>CAIQJJ010000326.1 GCA_903872065.1 uncultured Anaerolineales bacterium
GCCCCTCAACCCGCTCGCGCCCGTAAAAATCGGCGTTCTCGTGCGACCACAACACCCCCACCGCCGCCGCCGGCTGGCGCTGGTAGAGGACATCTTCGTTTGCCGCATGCCACTCCATCACCGGCTGCGCGGTGCGAAACTGGCGGCGATCCTCCTGGAACGCGCCGACATGATGCCACCAGGGGGAAAGCCCGCCAGCCAGGCCGCAGACCATCCACTTGCGCGCTTCCAACGGCGGAGCGCTGCCCTTGCGAAACGCCTGCCCGCCGTGAACGTACTGCGCCATACTTTCGGGGATCAATTTATCCCAACCCAACAGACCGTGCAGCAGTTGCCCGCTCTGGCTGTTCTGCTCGAAGCCGGTCTGGCGGCGCGACTGCTGGTCGCTGAAAAAGATTTGGGCGCGGGCGGCGATGGCTTTCAAATCGCAAAAAGCCAGGTGCGAGGCAAAAGGATAGCCGTTGACCATGCCGGCCCACAGGCAGTCCGCACCGCCGGCCGACTGCGTCACCTGGTTGTTCATATCCCAGACCTCAGTCCGGCAGGCGTAACTCCAGCGCACCCAGCGGCGGTAGCAGGGATCATCCCAATTGGCCTGCGACGGCAGCGCCAGCCCCGTCTCAGCGGCAAACTTTTCCTGGCAGTGGATGCAGTGACAGATCCAATCCCGTCCAGGGCCGCTCCAACTATTGTCAGCAAAACCATCCGGGGCATAGCGCTCAATAACCTCGCGCAGCACTTCGGGCAGGTACTGGCGCGTGTAGGGGCTGTTCAGGCAGGCAACGTAACGCCCGCCGGCCAGGTTGGGCCGCCCCTGTGCGTCCACGCTGAACCAATCGGGATGGGCGCGGTAGAACGGCTCGCTGGCGCGGTTGGAATCCATCCGCGCCACCACCGTCAGCCCCTCTTCACGCGCCGCAGCGGCGATCTCGCCGAACAGATCGCGCTCGCCCAGCAGCGCGGCGCGCTGGTGAAATTCAAAACGGCTGGGATAATAGGCGACGATGCCGCCGGCGTTCACAATCACGCCCTGCACTTGCGTGCGCCGCCAATATGCGCGCCACCAGGCGACATCATAAACGGCCGGGTCATGTTCGCTTAAATTGGTCTGTCCCCAACGATAGGTGCGTTGATACCAGGGAAGAGAGGGTGAGGGTTGCATAGCCTGTTGTACCTTAAAGAAGCATCGAGAAATGCACTGTTTCAATCCAAACTGGTATGCAGAAAGTGTCGCTCGTCGGGCCGGTCACGTTCATCGGCCGCGCAGAGCAGCAGCAGCGAACGCGCTGGCATCTCGCCGGTATTCCACCAGCGGTGAGGCAGATGCGCCTCAAACAACAGGCTGTCGTCGGCTTCCAGCGTGAAGGATTGTCCATCTACCTCGTAGCCGATACAGCCATCCAGGCAAAAGACAAACTCTACCCCGGTATGGACGATCGGAGTCTCGCCGCTGCCGGCATGCGGTTCGAGCCTGACCACAAATGGTTCCAGGTCGGGGCGGGTAAAGCCCATCCCCAAATTGGCCAACATCCCATGCGCAAAAACTGCCGACCGGCGCTGCCCCGCTTTTTGGTAGACGATCTTCTGATACATTTTCTCAGTCTCAAAGAAGGCCGTAATCGGCGCTTGCAGCGCAGCAGCCACCTGTTGAAGCGTACTGACACTGGGAGAGGTCTTCCCATTTTCAATCATACTCAACGTGTTCACATTGAGCCCGCTTGCTTCAGCCAGGGCGCGAATCGAAAGCCCGCGCTCGCTGCGCAGTTGACGCATGCGGCGGCCTACATTGATTTCACTGGAGGGAGTATTGATCATCAAGTCACTTCCGGTTTGGGCAGAGATCGGCTGCACAGCCAATAAAAGTATAGTACAAACCCGCTTGCACGACAATGTATCGCTGGCAAGGGCGTAATGCGTTTTCTGCCTAAGAAAAAAGCCCAATCTTTCGCCGCGCCAGGCGCAGCCAGAAATAAAACCGAGGGCCAGGCAGCCTATTTCCTGACCCTCGGTATGAGAAAAGTACGCGCCTATCCAGGAACGCGGAGAATACGCCCTATCCAGGAGCGCCATTTACCAAAACAGTGGACGCCCGGTTCGCAGCATCTCCTTGCTGAAAACAGTTGAAGCAAATCGCTGCAACTATTATTATAGTACAAATAAAATGTTTTTGCAATATTTCACCCAATTAATTTATCCATCCCCTCTAGTTGCGACGCAGCCTCAAAGGATGAAAATTGCACCGCAGAGCTCGCAGAGACCGCTGAGTCTTTTCTCTGCCTTCTGCTTTGTGCTTTCTGCCTTCTGCTTTCCGCCTTCCGCACCACCTGGCGAACCCGTGGATAAATCACCCCTTTTACAAATTGTGATCCGCTCCCTTCTTTGATATACTGGATTGCGGAATAGTTTGGCCCTGGAGACCATCCATGCAGAATTTTTCAGATACCTCTATCCATTTGCGTTCCATTGCGGTCAAGAGATTTGGAGAATGGCCCAACATCTTTCCGTATAACGTGTCCATTCTCAGAAACCTGGAAAAACTGGAGTTTTCTGCTCCGGTCACGTTTTTGGTGGGGGAAAATGGCTGCGGCAAGTCCACTTTTCTGGAAGCCATCGCCTGCGCGGCCGGCTCAACCACGGTGGGCAGCGAGAGCGTCAGCACGGATCAATCCCTGGCCGCCGTGCGCATGCTGGCGCGGGATTTGCGCCTCGCCTGGTCGAAAAAGACGCAGCGCGGCTTTTTTCTGCGCGCCGAGGATTTCTTTGGCTTCGCCAGGAAAATGACGGCCCTGCGCCAGGATTTGCAAGAGGATTTAGACAGCGTTGAGAAAGAATACGCCGGTCGCTCCGCTACGGCGCGCCATTATGCCCGCGCAGCATACACCGGCCAATTGGGCGCCATGCAGCGCGAATATGGCGCTGGCAAAGACCTGGAGGCGCGCTCCCATGGGGAAAGTTATTTGGCCCTGTTCCAGGCTCGTTTCGTCCCTGGCGGACTCTATCTATTGGACGAGCCTGAGACGCCTCTATCACCCTTGCGGCAGCTCTCCTTCCTGGCCATGCTCAAGCAGATGATTGCGCAAAACGCCCAGTTTATCATCGCCACCCACTCGCCCATCCTGATGGCCTTTCCGGAAGCGGTGATTCTCAGTTTCGATGGGGAGCGCATTCAACCCGCGCGGTATGAGGAGATCGAGCATGTCCGCATCACCAAAAGCTTCTTAGAAAACCCGCAGCGCTATTTGAGAACCTTGTTTGAAGAATAGCCGCCCAAGCGATTCAGTTCGGCCAGGGCGCTGCGTCTCCAGGAGCCGCGGCGGAGAATCACAAAGGAAAATCTACGCCAATCCCGGCATCATGGTGTTCAGGCCCGCAAGGCTCGATCCAATCGGAGTGGTACATCACCTTTTCGCGTTGCGCGAGAATGCGGAGGATAGTTTTCTGATTCAATGAGCCGCTTTGATAAAACTTGACCAGGGCCTGGGCAGCCGCCACACGCGCCTCCTTGAAACTGTCTTGGAGGGCTGCAATGAGCGCCTCGACCGCGCCGGGGTCGCCGATCTTGCCCAACGCGTCGGCGGATATTGCGCGCACACGATCATCGCTATCTTCGATGGCAATAGTCAACGGATAAACGGCGCGGGCGTCGCCCATCTTGCCCAACGCCCCAGCGGACGCCGCGCGCGCCTCCTGATCGCGGTCATGAATCAGAACAGCGACAAGCGCCTCGACTGCGCCGGGGTCGCCGATCGCGCCCAACGCGCCGGCCGCCGCGGCGCGGACCTGCGGATCGCTGTCCTCAAGCGCCGCAATCAGCGGCGCGCCGGCGCGGGCCTCGCCGATCCTGCCCAGCGCGCTGGCGGCGGCCAGGCGGACGTGCGAATCGCTATCTTGGAGGACGGCGATGAGCGCCTCCACCGCGCCAGCGTCGCCGATCGCGCCAAGTGAACCAGCCGCCCCCTGGCGCACCTCCTCGGCGCTGTCCTTGAGCGCCGCACTGAGCGCCTCCACCGCGCCGGCGTCGCCGATCCTGCCCAGGGCGACAGCCGCGGCGGCGCGCGCCTTCGGATCGGGATCTTGAAGCACGGGGATCAGCGGCTCAACGGCGCGCGCATCGCCGATCTTGCCCAGCGCCCTGGCCGCGGCCAGGCGCAGATCCTCGCCGCTCTCTTGAAGCATCACGATGAACGGTTCGACAGCCGGCGCGCCGATCTGCACAAGCGCCCTGGCGGCTGCTTCCGGCGCGGATCGATCCCTTAGCACGGCGAACAGCGGTTCAACGGCCGGCGCGCCGACCTGCTTCAACGCATCGCCGGCGGATAGGCTTGCCTGCGGCCAGTGATTTTTGAGCCCGGTGATCAGCGCTTCGACAGCCTCAGCGCCGCCGATCTGGCTCAGCGCGTTGGCGGCTGCTCTGCACACCGCGTCGCAATCGCGCAGCCTGACCTCAAGCGATTCAACGGCGCGGGCATCGCCGATCTTCCCCAATGCCTCGGCGGCAGCCTGGCGCACCGACCAAGCAGGGTCTTGAAGCGCCGCGATCAGCGCCTCCACCGCGCGAACGTCGCCGATCTTCCCCAAAGCATCGGCGGCGGCCTGGCTCACCTGCCAATCGTCACGATACTTGAGCGCCGCCACCAGCGGAAGAACCGCGCCGGCGTCGCCGAGATTGCCCAGCGCCTCGACCGCGGCCCGGAGCAACTCCTGCTTCCTTCTTTCAAACGCATCCTTCGCCTCCCACGCGTTGGCAGACTCCTGTTGGGCAACAAAGTCTTCTGCATACCGCAGCACCCTGATCAGGCCGTCCAGATCGCCATCGGCCGCCATTTTCGCAATATCCGACTGGTCATAGTTCATATACACCTCAGAAAGAAGAGCGGAAGCATCCGGCGCGAGGTCGTCCAGAGGACAACAACCCAATGCCGGATGCTTCGCCCTGAAACGCCATCACGCATCCCCGGCAGACGCCTGGCTCAACAGCGCCTGGAAGAGCAATACAGTAACAACAAGAAAGGCTAAACCTATGTTCCCCATTACAACTTACCTTTGGACAGTAAAAACAGGCAAAATGACTCTCGCCGCCTGCTCCTGGTGGGTGCTATACCTGCTCAGCAGAAACTGCGCGGCCGCAGCGAGAGGCGAGGTCGCCAGCCTTGATCACTGCGCCAGGTGCTGGCGAAATCAGCCTGAAGCGCGGCAGCCGTCATCGGCGGCAGTAGAAATTCTTGTAAAACGAGCAGCACTTGCATCATTTCGGCTGGGACATCATCAGACTTAGGTAATTTTTTGATGAAACCGGCCCAGCCTTTTTGTTTCTCGGCGGCAAAGCCCTCTGTGAGAGCGGTAGGGATTTTGTTTGGGATAGCGGTATGGCGGGCGCGGAAGGTGTTAGTGATTGCTTCGACCAGGACAGGCCCTTGTATCTCAAACTGGCGCGAAATCAGCCAAAGGTCGTAAAAGTCTTTAAGGCGATCGTTGACCATGTCCAGGACAACCATAGCTTGAAATTTCTCAGCGATGGTCATCTCATAAGGGTACCCACGAACGGTAAAGGTAGGCATACCGAGCAAGGTAAAATACTCCGCGGCGATGGCATGGGGAGTGATCTGGTTGGCAAAGCTAACATCCACTTGCAGAGGGATGGGGATATGGCCTAACTGACTCTGCACAGAGATACGCACGCCATGGTAGTCAGCATCATTGGTGATATCTTCACCGTGGATGCTGGCTAGATCGTAGAGCATACCATCAGCAGGCTCAACGGGAAATTGACAAACCTCGCGGATAATGGCAGTCAAGTTTTCAATGGTATTGATAGTGTAGCCTTGTAAATCAATGTCACGGGTTGGACGGCGCAAAGGAAGCCCCCAGCCAAAGAACATCAGGCCACCCTTGAGGACAAAGCTCTTGCCATGCGGAGACTGATAGAGTCGGTAAAGAAAGCGTTCTAAGGCGTAGTAGTAAAAGACCTGGTCAGGGGTCTGACCTTCTCGTTTGGCTCTGGCGACCAGGCGTGCCTGCAACGAGGCGCTAAGGTTCTTAATCTCTTTGCTCATAAAGCCGCCTTCAAGTAGGGCATAATGACTTTTTCAACCCGATCAATTCGCGCAAATTCCAATAAACGCGGGATGTCGCGCCCTGGCTGACGCAAGTAGTCCTTAAGCGCCTCGGTGGCCACATCCTGGCCGATTTTATTGCGAAACTTGAAGCAATCGGCAACGGTCTTTTCGCGGCTGTAGATGCGCACAGGGACTTCGTCTATGATGTGCTGCTCAACGCCAGATCTGTAAGCCTGCTCAGATAGATACGTGATATTCAAGGGCGGATATTCCATTCGAGGCTTTTTAACATCCTTCGGTAAACCTATATAAACTTCATAAGGTATCTGAGTGGTCAGATCATAAAAGTTCAGCGCGGAAATTAAGCAAAAAATGGCTTGTGGAACGCGCAAGGCTATTACCACCATGCCAGGTTTCGTCAGGGGCGGCAAATCCGCCAGGCGATACAGACCAAAGGCTTCACGCGTCAACAGCCCTTTTTCACACATCTGAATTAATGTAACTTCATCAATACCCAGTTTTTTTGCCTGGCCAGTACGAAGTA
>CAIQJJ010000327.1 GCA_903872065.1 uncultured Anaerolineales bacterium
CGCATCCCCCTCCCGCCGGGACAGGGCGAAGCATCCGGCAGCAAGGTCTTATCCCCTGGAGAATGGATCGTGCCGGATGCTTCCGCCCCTACGCCCATCCCTTCACCCGGACGGATCGCCAATGCGCGCGCCCTCCCTCCTCGCGCATCCCCATCCGGCCGGGACAGGGCGAAGCATCCGGCAGCAAGGTCTTATCCCCTGGAGAATGGATCATGCCGGATGCTTCCGCCCCTACGCCCATCCCCTCGCCCGGACGGATTGCCAATGCGCGTGACCTTCCTCCCGGCGCATCCCCATCCGGCCGGGACAGGGCGAAGCATCCGGCGGCGAGGCCCGCAGGCTCTCCGTTTTGACTGCCAAAATTCAGCAAACTGCGTTACAATTCCAACAGCACATCCCCCAGGCGGCGTATGCACGCCAGCCTTTGCCAGACCTGCACAGAACCCCCTACCTTGCTTCACCGGAGTCGCCCTATGCCTCTCCCCTCCTGGAAAAAATCCCTCGCCTCCCTCTTGCACCGCCTTGCCCAGACCTGGGAGGGCGAGTCTGAGGCGCGTCCCGCCCGCCCCGGTGAAGGCGGCCTCGCGGCCAGCGGCGGCGAGGTCCGCATCGGTGATGTCCGCAGTAGTGATGTCAGCAGCAGTGATGTCAGCAGCAGTGATGTCAGCAGCAGTGATGTCAGCAGCAGTGATGTCGGCAGCACTGTGATCGCTGGTGAGAAGAGCGACCGGACGCAGAGCGACCAGCACGATTTCCCCGACCCGCGCCAGCTTGAGCAGGAAAAGACCGCCCAGGCCCGCCAGGATTACCTGCGCAGCTTGTGGCGCAAATGCCAGCTTTTGCCCCTTCTGGAGCCTGGCCAGGCCTCGGACGGGCGGCAGGAGGTCGAACTCCAACACCTCTACATTCCCCTGGACACCACCCACGCCATCCCTATGCCGCTCGAAGAGCGCCAGGACTGGCTGGAGCGCAAAAAGCAAGAGCCTTCGCTCATCGTCCCCGACCGGCGTCCTTTAAGCGCCCTCGAGTCCGCCGGCCAAAACCCCCTGTTGGCGCTCTTGGGCGAGCCGGGCTGCGGCAAAAGCGCCTTCTTGCATGCCTTGCTCGCCGGGCAGGCCCTGGCCGGTCTGCAGGAGGGCGAACCGCTGCCGGGCCTGCCGGCGGAAATGCTGCCGCTGCTGATCAACCTGCGCGACCTCTCTCCCCGCCTGGATGCCCTCGACCTGGCCTCACTGCCAGCCGAAGAACAGCCTTTCATTCTGCTGCGCCTGGCCGGCGAACAGATCGAGGCCGATTTGCGCGCCGTTTATCACCTGCCGGGCGCTTTGCCTGTCGTCTGGCGCGCCCTGGAGAGCGGCCAGGCGCTCCTGGCGCTGGATGGGCTGGACGAAGTCCCTGAGCGCCATCGCGAGGCGGCGCTGCAAGTCATCGCTGCCCTGCGCCGCGCCTATCCGATGGAACGGATCATTTTGACCTGCCGCCCCGCCGCCTACCCCGGCCGCGCCGCCCTGCCCGATTTCGCCGCGTTTGACCTGGCCGCTTTCAGCCAGGCCCAGGCGCGCGCCTTTTGCTCTGCCTGGTACCGCGCCCAGAGCCGCCTGGGGCGGTTGGATGCGGCGCAGGTTGAAGCCCGCGCCGGCGACCTGGCGGCCGTCGCCTGGGATGCGCCGCTGCGTTTCCTGGCCTCCAACCCGATGCTCTTGACCAGCATGGCCATCATCCATCAGCAGGAGGCCTGCCTGCCGCACGAGCGCGTCAGGCTGTACAGCCGCATCATCGCGATCCTGGTCAGGCGCTGGCAGCAGCATAAGGCCGGCGACCAGGCCGCGGCCGACGCCCGCCTGTCGGCCCTGCTGCAAGATGCGCGCCATGTTTTGCGCAAGATGCTGGAGCGCCTGGCCTACGAAGTGCACTGCGCCGGCCAGGGCGCTCAGGCGGCGGCGGAACTGCCGCGCCGCCGCGCCCTGGAAATTTTGGATCGCGATTTTCTCGCCGGCGATCTCAATCTCGCCAATGCCTTTCTGGACTATCTCGATCAGCACGCCGAACTGCTCTTGGGGCGCGGGGGGCTCGCCGGCCGCTCCTCCACTTATGCCTTTCTCCACCGCATTTTTCAGGAATACCTGGCCGGCTGCTACCTGGTCAATTTGCCGGCCGCCGAGCGCGAGCGCCGGCTGTTGGAGCATGCCGCCGCGCCGGACTATTGGACGCTGGCGCTCGAATTGGGCGGCGAGGAGCTGCTCTACAACCGCGGCTCGGTCGAAGAAGTCTTGCGCCTGGCTTACAGCCTCTTCCGTCCTGATCCACAGACCGCCGGCGAACGCCGCGCCGCGCTTTGGGCGGGCAAATTGGCCGCCCTGGCCGGGCTGAACGCCGTCGAGCAGGACGCCGACCCGCGCCGCGGCGCTGGCTTTTTGCCGCCCGCCCGGACGACGCTCTTGCAGCTCCTGAGCAGCGACCTGAGCGCCCTCGAACGCGCCGCCGCCGGGCGCGCCCTGGCTGCCTTGGGCGACCCGCGCCCCGAGGTCACGACCGCCGCCGCCATGCCGTTTTGCTATATCCCGCCCGGCCGTTTTCTCATGGGCAGCCACCCCGATGACCCGGAAAGTTATGACGATGAGCGCCCGCAGCATCCGGTGGATTTGCCCGGCTGCTGGCTGGCGCGCTATCCTGTCGCCAACGCCCAATACGCCGAGTTCGTCGCCGCCGGCGGCTATGGACGGGCGCATTACTGGCCTGAGGCGCGCCAGGCGGAATTCTGGCAGGACGGGCAGGTCAAAAGCCGCTGGGATCAGGCCCCGCGCGCCGGCCCCTTCGATTACGGCGAAC
>CAIQJJ010000328.1 GCA_903872065.1 uncultured Anaerolineales bacterium
CAGAGGACCCAGGCCGCGCCCCGCCAGCACCTCCAGGGCGGTCGAATCCATCAGCACACCGCCGGCCAGCATCGCTTTCAACTCAGCGTCAGAAAACGCCTCCGCCACCCGCCCGCACAGGACAACCCCGCAGCCGGACGCTTCCGCCGCCAGCGGCAGGCCGATCTCGCCCAGCACCTTGGGCGGGTTGATACTGTGCTGCGGCGCGCTGCTCAACCAGCTTTCCCCCTGGCGCACCGTCCGCCGCGCCATCAGGCGCGGACTCCACGCCGGCCACAGCCCGGCGACCTTCAGCCCGGCGCTGTGCGCGTTCCACTGCTCCCAGAGCGGGCGGGCGGCAGGGATCGCCTCCGCCCACGGGCGCACGTCTTCGTAGCTGGTAGGCGTTCCCAACAGGTTGAAGGCGACGCCGTTCAAGCCATAAGCCAGCGCCAGGCTGCATTCGTTCACCAGCGCCGGCGCGGATTTCTTCAAACGCTGGTAAGGGAAGTTCTCCAGTTCATACTGCACATCCGCCGTCGCCGCCGGCAGCAGCGCCGCCTGCCGCCCGCACTCCAGCGCCTTGTCCAGCATCTCGATCGGGGTGGCGTCGGTGTAAAAACCGCCGCCCGGCCGGGCTTTGCTCGCGCCCAGGGCGGTGAACCAGCGCTCGAAGGCCAGGCCCGAATAGCTCGACCAGCCCGCCCCGGCCGTCATCAGACCGGTCGCAATGCGCCCATCCACCTGGCGGATCGCCTCGCCCACATCAGCCAGCAAGGACTCGATCGAGGCGATGTTCTGCTCAATCCACGCTTCCCGCACACTTCCCTGCTCCGGCGCATCAAAGGCCTTGACCAGTTCGGCGCGGCTGAACGACTGCCCGGCGCGCTGAGCGAACAGCGCCAGGCAGGTGGGGCAGAAGCAGCCATAGGCGACCCCGTGATGGTGCATGCGAATATCATCATCCACCCAAACGAAATCGGGCCGGGCCCTGGCGACCAGAGTGTACTTGGCGCGCACGTAGGCGCGCATCTCCGGCGTGTTGGGGCAGGCGCAGCCGGTCGAAACGCTGCCGTCATGCCCGACCATGGCCTGGAACGGCAAAGGCGGCATATACGACCAGCCCTCGTTGATGTGACCGATGGTCGTCAGCACATTGATGCCCACGGAGGGAATGCCCGCCTGGCGCAAAGCCTCCATCCGCCGCTCCGCCAGTTCCATGCGGCGCGCATAATCGTCCAGTGGAATGTAGAGATGGTGAGTGATGGTTTCAAACAAGGCCACTTCATCCACCACGGCGCGGTATTCATCCAACAGCGCCAGCAGGCGGGCAAAGGCCGCATCGGTCTCCCATTGCATCAGTCCGATGCGCCAGGAAAGGGTTAATTTCTGTTTCGAGAGGGGTTGTGTTTGTTCCATTGCCAGTTCCTTTCATTACAGCAGCAAAGCCTGCTTCGGCAGCAAAAGCCTGCTATTCAAAGATGCTATATTCTAGCACAACGCATCCCAGCCGGTGAGCCACTGGGGTAAAGCTCTCATTGAACCTATCCCTGGCATGAACAATAACACTGCACAAACTGCACCACGGAGAGCGCTGAACCCGCAGAGAAAACTCAGCGGACTCGGCGCTCTCTGCGGTGTCCTTTACTCCGAGTGGAGAAAACGTTTTAAGTGTATACCCACTCCAGGCAAGGATCATCCCGGATTAGCAGATAAATTGAGATAAGGGATTTTTGTTCAGAAACGATGCCGCCTCTCATCAGTTCCTCCTTGTATTACTGCCTATTCCTTTTGATCCAGTTGACGAATAAGGACAGCCATTGATCGGTGCCATCTTGCGGCCTGCCGGCGCCAAAGCCATGCCCGCCTTGTGGGAATAAGTGCAGTTCAACCGGCGCCTGATGCTCCAGCAATTTTTGGGCGTACAGGGTGCTTTCCTTGACGTTGCAGGTCTGATCGTCGCAAGCGTGCGCCAAAAACGCGCGCGGCGTTGCTTGCGATACCCAGTCCAGCAGGCGATTTTGGGCCAGTTCTTCGTCGGTCAATTTCCGAAAGTATAAACTCTCTTCCAACCAATGTAGATTGGCCTCGGAAAGGTCGGTTACACCATAAATCAGTCCTGAAAAATTGGGGGACTCCTCGGGATCTGCGCTTT
Organism: uncultured Anaerolineales bacterium; assembly: GCA_903872065.1. Lineage (GTDB taxonomy): Bacteria > Chloroflexota > Anaerolineae > Anaerolineales > UBA4823 > CAIQJJ01. Next base: position 2,135 of record CAIQJJ010000328.1, read on the forward strand.
TCCAAAGGCTGACTACGGTTGCCAGGTGGCTTCCGGCGGAGAAGCCAAGCACACCGACATTGTCCTTGTTGATGCCGTACAGTTCAGCCAGCTGCCTGAGCAGTTTGAGCGCCCTTCTGGCATCGGCCGCCGGCGCCGCCTGGGGCTGTGTGCAGGTTGCAGGATTGGGCAGCCGGTACTTTAAAACCGCTGCGGTAACCCCTTGCGCGGCGAGAATTTTGGCAATCTTATGCCCTTCGTGGACAATCGCTTCGGCCACATAGCCTCCGCCAGGAATAACGACTACGCCGGCGCCGCTATTTTCCCCCTGGGCCGGGTACACCGTCAGCGTTGGTTCGGTAACATTGAAGACACAGATGTCTCCCCAGGATTCTTGCTCGTACTCTTTGACGCAGTTCTCTTTCGAAAAGGGAGCCTCTCGCCCTTGCCAAAGTTGATAAACGGTTTGTGTAGAAACTTGCAAGTTCGTCATCTCTATTCTCCAGACTGGATCAGGTAAACCTTGCCACTCTTGACCGGGAAGCGCAGGCGATGGTAAACAGGGCCGGCCTCGGTTTGTACGGGGATAAGCTCGCCGCTTTGGTCAGTGATAGTGTATGGCTCGGCGCGGTAAAGCAGGGTGCAGAGGCGCTCCGCTGGCGCGCCATCGGATGGCGCATCTACCGTCAGGCGGGCTTGCACCAGTCGGCTGTTTTGCCAGTGCAGGTCTACCTGATAGCCGCCTCGGGCGCGCAGGCCGCGCACGTCTCCCTCCGGCCAGGTGGAAGGCAAAGCCGGCAAAAAGTGTAACTCTTCGTGGTAGCTTTGCAGCAGCATTTCCAGGACAACCGCCGCACCGCCGAAGTTGCCATCAATCTGGAAGATGCGCGGCGGATGCAGATCGAGCAGGGAATCGGTGGCAAAATCCAGGATCAGGTGCTGCAGGTGATCCCAGGCATTTTCGGCCTCGCCCAGGCGGGCGAACAGGCAGGCCGTCCAGGCGCGGCTCCAGCCGGTATGCCCACCACCGGCGGCCAGACGGCGCTCGAGCGATACCCGCGCCGCTTGCCACAATTGAGGTGATCGCTCGGGGTCGAACAAATCGCCCGGGTACAGGCCATACAGGTGGGAGTAGTGGCGGTGCCCTGGTTCGACCTCTGCGAAATCCTCGCCCCATTCTTGTAATTGACCGAAGCGGCCGGCGCGCAGGGGCGGCAGGTGTTCTAAAATGTGCTGCCAGGTTTTGCGCCGCTCTTCATCCACCCCCAGCAGTTCGGCGGCGCGTTGGGCGTGAGTGAGCGCGTCTTGGGCTAATTCGACGTCCATGGCTGCCGAAACGCACAATGAGACCGGCAGGTCGCCCCCGCCAACGAAGCGATTCTCTGGCGATTGGGAGGGGGCGATTTGCAAGGTTCCGTTGGCGTCTGGCGTCAGGTAAGACTCGTAGAAGGCGGCGACTTCTTTCAGGAAGGGGTAGGCGCGGCTGCGCAGGAAGTTCAGGTCCAGGCTGTATTCGTAACGCAGCCAGAAATGCTGCGCCAGCCAGGCGGCCGCTCCAATCCAGACCGCCCAGCCATACGCCTCAGGCGTGCTGCGCCCCCAGGCGTCGGCCTGGATGGGATAATAAACGCCCTGGCAGCCGTACAGGTCCCAGGCTGCTTTGCGCGCATGGGGCGCATAGCGTTCGATGTGTTGGAAGAGCGCCTCGCCGGCCAGGCCCAGGTTGCCGGCCTCAACCGGCCAATAATTCATCTGTAAATTCACATCATGGTGGTAGTCGCTATCCCAGGGCGGCTGAAGCTGTTCATTCCACTTGCCTTGCAAATTGGGCGGCAGCTCGGCGCGGGCGGTGCAGGCGATCATCAAGTAACGTCCGTAGTTAAAATAGAGCAGCGGCAGCAAAGGATCGGGCGCGCCCTGGCGGGCGGCTTGCAGGCGCTGATCGGTGGGTAGATTGCATTCGGGCAGCTTGAGCGACACTGTCAGCCCCTCGTAGCGTTGGCGGTATTCCTGCGCATTTTGCAGCCGCAGCGCCGGCCAGTTGGTGTGGTGTAAGCGGTGATTGGCGCATTCCTTGTCGGGCGCATCGCCGCGGGCCGACGTGCCGATGTTGACGGCAATCAGCAGTTCCTCGGTTTGTTGGGCGTAAAGCTGCCCCTCTTGTGCGCTCAAAGTCCCGCCTTTGGTGTAGAGCTGCGCTTCCACGCGGAAAGCGATCCCCTGCTGAAAGTGGCCGTTCATAAACAGGGTCTCGCCGGAAATCCCCTGTTGTAAAAAGCAGGCATCGTCCGGCGTGCGCGACAGCCAGAAGCGCCCGCTGAAGGGCTGAGCGGCGCGCAGGTGGATCACGATTAATCCGTGCACCAGGTCGGCCAGGTATTCACGCACGTAGCCAACCCCATCCGCCTGGTAACTGACCGTGACCAGGCCGTTCTCCAGGTTCAACTCGCGGCGATAGGCGCTGACCGGGCCATGTTCCAGGCGAAAGAAGAGATCGCCAGCCGGCTGGTAAGCGTCCACCCGCCCGCGCGTGCCGCTCACGCCTCCAACGCCGCCGAAGGCTTCGTTGCCCAGGCGCGTCCCTGCGGCGTAGTCGCCGGCGAAGAGCGCCTGGCGCACCGCCGGCAGCAAGTGGGCGCGCGGCTCGTTGTCGCGGTTGCGATAGACGCCGCGCCACAACCATTCGTGGTTGAGGGCGACACGTTCGGTTTCGGGCAGGCCAAGCACCATCGCGGCCAGGCGGCCATCGCCGATCGGCAGCCCGTTCATATATTCTGTCGCAGGTTGGGTATACCAGAGTTTACGAGTAGACATTGATGCCTCCAAAATTGTGCAGCGTTGCGTTCATTTTAGCACATTTTGAAGGCAATCCTGGGCGGCGACGAGCTTCGCCCCTGGCTAGTGTTGGCTTGTTGGATGCCTCAGCAGCCTATTTTCCTCGCCGTACGATGCCCTCCCGCCAGGCGTAGACTGCTGCCTGGGTGCGGTCGTCGAGATGCAATTTTTTTAGGATGTTGCTGATGTGGGTTTTGATGGTGCTTTCGCCCAGCACGAGCGTTTCGGCAATTTCCGCGTTGGATTTGCCCGCCGCGATCAAACGCAGCACCTCGAATTCGCGCTCGGAGAGTTCGGTGAACGGATTAACTTCGTCTTTGCGAATCCCTTGCAATTCCTGAATGATGCGGGAAGCAACCCGCGAGTCTAATACGGCCTCGCCGCGGGCAGCTTTGCGGATGGCGTTGGCCAGTTCATCGGGTTCGACATCCTTGAGCAGGTAGGAAATCGCCCCAGCGCGTACGGCCGGGAAGATATATTCATCCTGGTGATGGGATGTAACCACGATCACCTGTGTCTCCGGGCGCTGTTTGCGGATGCGGCGGGTCGCAGCAATGCCATCCAGTTCGCCGGGCATTTCCAGGTCCATCAAGACAACATCGGGGGCATATTGTTCGATGGCGGCCAAGGCGGCCGCGCCCGAATCCGCTTCTGCAATGACCTGAATATCGGCCAGGGTTTGCAGATAGGCGCGTACGCCCTGGCGCACAATTTTATGATCATCTACCAGAACAACTTTAATGGACATGGGCGGCCTCTCTTTTCACATTCACCATGATTTTTGTCCCGACGGAGGGTTTGGACTCGATGGTCAAAAGCCCATTGATCTCAGCGATGCGCTGTTTCATGCCTGCCAGGCCAAGTGAATGGGGAGGAACAGCTTGCGGATCGAACCCGCGCCCATTGTCGGCGATGCTCAGCGTCACCTGGTTGGCAATCATCTGCAAGGTGATCTCCACCGCGTCGGCTTCGGCGTGCCGGGCAACGTTCGAGAGCGATTCCTGCAAAATGCGGTAGAGCACTTGCTCCACCTCCAAAGGCAGCGGGCGCTCGCTGTGGATGGTGACATGGACACTGATGCCGGTGTGCATCTGCCAGCGCGTCGCGTAATCGTTCAATGCCTGCGCCAATCCCTTGCCTTCCAGTGCGGCCGGGCGCAACTCGTCAATGATCAATCCAAGCTCTTGCTGTGTTTCGCGGTTGAGCTGTAAAGCGTCTTCGATATGGCCGGCGGCAGCTTTCGGGTTGCTCTCGATCAGGTTTTTGGCTGCGGTGAGCTGCATGCGCGCCGCATAGGTCTGCTGTTTGACTGTGTCATGCAGATCACGCGCCAGGCGGTTGCGTTCTTCCACACGCACAAGTTCATTGCGGGTTTGCAGCAGGCTTTGGAGTTGCTCCGCCATGTTATTCAGATTGCGGGTTAGCTCGCCGATTTCGTCGCCAGAGCGGTCACGCGGGGCAACTGTAAAATCGCCTTTGCTCCAGGCTTTGGCAGCGGCGGAGAGGTTCGTCAGGCGTTTGCGCAGGCCGATGGAGACCAACCAGCCGAAGACCGCGCCCACCGGCAGAGCAACTGTGAACATGATCAGAGCGGTCACGACAAAAAAGGTGGTGTAGATGGAAAGGTTTGTGGGGGTAACAAATGCGACCGGTTTGAGATGATAGATCACGATCGCGACCACCGGTTCGGTATCGTCTTTACGTAGGGGAAAGGCGACGATATAACTGCCATCGGGCTGCATGAGGCTCTGGGCGTAGTAGTTTTTGTCGCCGATCAGGGCAGCATCGAGGATGGCTTGCAGGTTGTGTCCGCTCATGGCGCGGGCATTGAAGGGTTGGCCAATGGCGGCAGATGGATCGGGCGGGGCGGCGGCGAGCAGATTGAGATCGGGATCGAGCACGTAGACCGGCTGACCGAACATCAGCGTGTTGGCGTAGTCAATTGTTTCGCGCACGGTGTAGGATTGGAAATCGGCGCTGACGAATCCATCCTGGCGGATACGATCTAACCAGGTTTGCAAGGCGGCGGGGTCGTCGAGCAGATAGGGGATGTTATCCTGGAATCCGGTCTTTGACCAGTAGAAACAGTCGTAGGTGCGCGTGGTGTTCTGGTTTTCGGCGATGATTGCGATACCCACCATGAGCGCGGCGAGGACGATGACTGTCCCGGCGGTGACGAAGGCGTAGGACAGGGTAAGTTTCCATTGAAGGCGGCTGAAAAATTTAAGCATAAGAATGATCCAGTTAGAATGATTGTATTATGTCACAGCCGATCATTGCTGACAATGGGTCGTTGTGGATAATGACTGGTGAAATCTGTACGGGATATCGGGCTGCCCAATTCTATGGCAATCTGACAATCCCATCTTTTTCTGCTTCTTCTAAAAATGAAGCGGCGAAGTTCAGTAAAACAAGCGATGTAGCAGTGGTGAAGATGATGAGTAGGGTCATAGGGTCTCCTTGAATGTTCTGAAGTATAGCGGAGACCGCGATTTTGCGGCTCATCCCCAAGTGTGATTGTGGGTCATCCTTCAGGATGATTACAAAGACAAACCCGAAGGCTTGTCTTTGTGAAATTGTATTGTTGTATTGTGGTTTGCTTTACATGCAAGGTCTTGCACAGAGATCATGTTTAGGCAACACCCCAAAGGATGAAAAAAGACGCTTTCGTAGTGACG
>CAIQJJ010000329.1 GCA_903872065.1 uncultured Anaerolineales bacterium
ACTTCGCCGATCGAACTGCCGGGCAGGATGTCGTGGAACTGGAGCAAAACCAGGTTCAGCCAGGCCGGTTTGAGCGCCGCCAGGTCTACGGAGCGCCCGCCCAGGCCGGCGAGCGAGGCGAAGATCTCGGCGTCGCGCAGGATCAATTCGCTCAGGCGGTTGGCCTTTTTGATCTGGCTCTGCGTGGTGTAAGTGCCGCGGTGGGTCTCCAGGTAAAGCTCGCCGCTCCAGGTCGGCAGGTCTGGATCAGCGGCGCTGGCTTGCGCAAAGTAATCGCCTTCCACCCCCTGGCGCGTCGCCGGCATTCCGGGAAACTCCCCGGCCCGGCTGGCAAATTCCAACATCTCCTCGGTCGGGCCGCCGCCGCCATCCCCATAGCCAAAGGGGAGCAAGACCTCGCCGTAGGCGGCCTTTTGGCGGTAATTCTCCCAGGCCTTGTGGATTTGCTCCGGGTTGGGCCAGCCGTTGTAATAATCTTGCAGCTTGGGGATGTGCGCCATGACGCGCTGCCCATCAATCCCCTCCCACCAGAAGAGCGAACACGGGAAGGGATTGCGCGCCTGCCAGTGCAGTTTGTTGGTGTAAAAATAGTGGATGCCGCAGCCCTGCAAGATGCCCGGCAAAGACGCCGGGTAGCCGAAGACATCCGGCAGCCAGCAGGCGCGCGGCGTGACGCCAAATTCTTGCTGGAAGAACTCCACGCCGTACAAGAACTGCCGGATCAAGGCTTCGCCGGACGGGACATTGCAGTCCGATTCGACCCACATCCCCCCGGTGCATTCCCAGCGCCCCGTCGCCACCCACTTCTTGATCTCCTGGTAAAGCTGTGGGTAAAACTGCTTCACATACGCGTAAAGCTGCGGCTGACTGCACGAAAAGCGGAAGTCCGGGTAGCGCTCCATCAGCCGGCAGGCGGTGGCAAACGTGCGCGCCGTCTTGCGGACGGTCTCGCGCAGCGGCCACAGCCAGGCCGTATCAATATGGGTATGGCCGGTCAGCATTACCCGCCCGGCTTCGGGGTCGGGGGCAACCTGCGCCACGCCAGCCTTGAGCGCTTGCTGCGCCTGCTGCAATTGGGCGCGGTACTCGGCCGGCGGCGCGGTCAGGTCAACGATCAGCAGGGCTTCTTCTTCCAAGGCGGCGTGCAGCAAAGTGAGGCGGCGCTCATCGCGCGTCGCCCGGCTGGCCTCCCAGGCAAACCACAGGTCGTAATACGCCTCCCGCACGGCGCGATCCACCTGGACGAACGCGATGCTTTTCAGGCGGCCTTTCTCCTGGCGCAGGGCGGGATGGTAGAGCGATTCGCCCAGGATCATCCATTCAAAAGACAGGTTGAGCGCGCCGTGGAACGGCATGGCGACCAGGCTGTGATTGCGGTCTATCCCGCTGTACGGCGCGCCGTCCACGCACAGCAGCCCTTCCATGCCCTCGCTCTCGACCTGCAGGTACAGGTCTGCCAGCGGGACGCCCTCGGGCGCGGCCGCCTGGGCGCGCAGGAAGAGGGTCTTCCCGGCCGGCCACAGACTCTGGCCGGCGACCGGCTCCCACTCTCCCTCGAACGTGTACTGTTCCGGCGCCAGGTGAGCGGCGAGGCGCGCTTCCCAGTTCGCCACAGGCCAGGCGTTGACGATCATGCTTTGGCGGATATGTCTTAATTTCGCTTCGATAATACGGCTGTCCATGATTTCCTCTGTATGGTTGGGGTGAGGCTTTTGGTTGGGCAGAATTTCTGCCTGCCGCCAAGTATATCATTGCCAGCATTCTTTGCTGGAAGTGAACCGCTGGAAAAAAAGGGATGAAGACACTAAAAAGAAGACACAGACTCGCCGCGGCAGACCAGACCCTAAAGGTCTCGGAGACCTTTAGGGTCTTGCGGGCTACTGAGGGCAAAGCTGTCCAACGGATTAGCGGAACTGATTGAACGGAAGGCTCGCTGCGGGGGCCCACCTGCAGGCTGTACAGCCTGACACCCGGAATCGTGCTGAGAGGCTCCAGCGCCCTGGCAGGCATGGACCTGTTGCAATCGTTCAGATGGTCGGGATTGCCTGCC
>CAIQJJ010000330.1 GCA_903872065.1 uncultured Anaerolineales bacterium
CATCCAGACCGAAAATGAACACCTGTGGGTGCGTGATTTCTGCGCCATGTGTAAAAAGTGCATTCGCGTTTGCCCGGTTCAGGCGATTTACAAACAACCCCGCCCGCGCGGTGATGGCGGGATGCAGTGCATTGACCAAGCCGCTTGCCGCGACTACTTCAACCAAAGCTATGGCTGCGCGGTTTGCCTGGCGAAGTGTCCATTCAGTGAAATGGGCTACCAAACGGTCAAGGCACGTTTCAAAGGCAATCCCAAAGCGCCGCAGTTCCGCATTCCGGTCTCTGAAATGGAGATGAATTCATGAAGCGCATCCTGCTCTCTGAAAAAATCAAAAAGGCTCCACCCTTTCTGAGCATCGAACCTTATCTACGCTCACAGGATATGCCGGTCGCCAGCCACCACGAAGCGCGCGAGCCGCGCCTGGTGCCGTTGGTGGTAATTGATTACGGAAATCCGGCGGCGCGCATCAAGCATATGCGGCATGTTGGCAGACTGTTGTTTGGCGCGATCGGTGAAATGTGGAAAAGTGCCCGCAGTATTCGCGAGAATCCGTATAGCGGCAAAAAGACGATTGATCCGCAAACGCTGGGGGAGTTGGAAACCTACGCCAAGAGCCTGGGCATTGCTGAAATCGGTTATACCGTGGTCAACCCGCGCTACATCTTTCGCGGCTTTCGCATCCTGTTCCCCAATGCGCTGGTTTTTACAATTGAAATGAACCACGAGAAAATCCGGCAAGCCCCCTCGCTTCCTTCTTACATCGAGATATGGCGGACTTACTATGAAGTCGGCGTGATTGTGAACAAAGTAGCCGATTTTCTGCGCCAGCACGGATTTAACGCCCACGCCGGGCCAGCCGTGGGCGGGGATGTGAATACATACCGGTCGCAATCGATGCCGGATTGGGCATGTTTGGCAAGAATGGATTGCTCATCACCCGCCACAGCGGGCCGCGTGTGCGCCTGGCGGCAATCTATACGGACATCGAAAACCTGCCCTTTGCTCAGGAAAACCCGCATGCCTGGGTGCGGGATTACTGCGAAACCTGCAACATCTGCATCCAGAAATGCCCAGCGGATGCGATTTACCCGGTTACGAAAACCCTGGCCGATGGTGGGCCGACTTTCATTGACCACACCAAATGCGCCATGCCGTTTTCCAATGACAACGGCTGCACTTTGTGCATAAAGCATTGTCCCTTTAGCAGTGTTCGTTACGACAAATTAGAGACAAAATTCAAAACTATCCACTGAGTCTTGAGCAAATTCATTCATACGGGAGTAATGCGCATCTATGGCTGGCTAACTTCCGCTATACTGAATCTTTGCGATTCATTTCCCCTGTTTATGATAGATATACAGTACACTCGCTATGATATTAGGACCTAAACTGCGATTAAATATATATCAGGCTCTTCCATTTTAGGTCAAACCGCTCGCAGCGCATAATTTATTGATCATTAATCTCCGGCCCTGTCTCCTGGGAACACCCAGGCGAGAGGGCCGGAGTCTTTTCGCGCCCACCCACCATCAATCTACAACTATTGGAGGCAAGTCTCTATGAACACTGTATTGCTTTTTCGCAAACGAACCCCACTGACTGACGACCGCCTGCCCTGGCTGCGCGGCTCAGAGGAGCATTTCTGGACAGCCCGGCGCAATACCAGCGGTAAGGGCGTAATATCCGCCATCCTGGTGCGGGCGCTGCTCAGCGCGCTAGAAGGCAGCGTGTTGGAAGCCAATCATTCCCGCTCAACCAACCACGTTAATGCCGTAGTGCGCTCGCATTCAAAGCCTGACACCGCCGCTGAGTGCTGCCTGGACTGGTCGAGCAACCGCTGCGGCGTGCCGCACGGCGACGAAACCAAAGTCACTTATCACTTGGGCGTGCTGGCCATCGTACAGGCGCTGGCCAACCCTGCCTTGGCGCAAGATTTCTGGCAGGCCTACACGGGACTGATGGGAGCTTTCCGCCAATACGGACGTTCGGCAGAGATCAAGGAACCGCTGTGTCGCGCCGCAGACGAACTGTATTACTTTCTGCGCTATGGCCCGGCTGATCCGGAGTCATCCCACAGTCGGCTGGAAGCGCTGCAGATCGGCGACGTACGCTCTTTGTACGCCAGCATTCCCACGCCCGACACAATGGAAATGTTAACGATAAACGTGAAACCTCTTACCGATCCAGATGCACTGCGCAGCCTGCTTGGTGAATCCCAGGCTGCTGAAGAAGAATACCCTTCTAACGCTGAAGAACCTGCTGTTTCCGGTGGGTTTGTTGGCTGGCAGGCTGCTACCCTGGCTGACGCGCTCACTTCTGGGGACAACGTTTTACTCGCCGGCCCGACCGGAACGGGTAAAACATTCGCGCTTCATCAGGTTGTCCAACACATGGAATCTTTCCTGGTGACCATCGAAGGCAAGGAAGGGCTGACCGATCTGGACTTTATCGGCGCGATCCTGCCCCAAGAAGACGGATCCCGGAAATGGGTAGACGGCCCGCTGTTGCGTGCGATGCGCCAGGCCAGACTCGAACCAGTCCTCCTGTTTCTGGACGAAATCAATCGCATTCCGCGGGTTCATCTGAATATCCTGCTCG
>CAIQJJ010000331.1 GCA_903872065.1 uncultured Anaerolineales bacterium
CCAGGGGAGCGTCACCGTAAAACGGCTGCCTTTGCCCAACTCGCTTTCTACACCCACACTGCCGCCGTGCATTTCGGTCAATTTTTTCACCAGCGCCAACCCTAACCCGGCCCCTTCATACGGGCGCGACAGGCTGCTGTCCACCTGGCTAAAAGACTGGAACAGGCGGCTGATGTTTTCGGGCGCAATGCCAATCCCCGTGTCGGCCACTACAAAATGCACCAGGGCGCGCGGCGAATCGGCGGCTACCTCCAGATGCACCTCTCCTCCGGGTAAGGTGAATTTCACTGCATTGCTGAGCAGATTGACGAGAATCTGTTTCATGCGCCGGATGTCCGCCGTCATGCGCAAGCCGGCCGGCTCACAGCGGTAGCCTAGATGGATGTGCTTTTTCTGCGCCTGCTCCTTGACGAAGGCCAGGCTGGCCTGGCAAATCTCGCTCACCCGAAAAGTTTCGGGCGATAGTTCAACCTTGCCTACCTCGATCTTGGACAGGTCAAGGATGTCATTGATCAGTTCCAGCAGGTGATGGCTGCTGGCGTCAATCGTCTTCAGATACTTTTCCTGGCGTTCGGTGAGTGGGCCGCCAAACTGCATCAGCATCGTTTCGGTAATCCCCATAATGCCTGTTAGCGGCGTGCGCAGCTCGTGGCTCATATTGGCCAGGAAGTCATCCTTCACGTGCATGGCGCGCTCCAGGTCGGCTTTGGCCAGGCGCAGCGCATCCTCGGTTTGCTTGCGCTGGGTGATGTCGGTTGAAATGCCGCATACCGCATAGGTTGTCCCATTGGCGTCCCGCAGCGGGAACTTGGTCGTCAGATAATAATGCGTTCCATCCGTTTGCGGGTTGCTTTCCTCAAAGAAATGACTTTGCCCGGTGCGGATCACCTCCAGGTCATTGTCCCGGTGTTGTTGGGCGACGGCTTCTGGTAGGATGGCCTGGCGGGTTTTGCCGGCCAGGTATCCATTGGCAACCCCAAACAGTTTGTCCAGTTCGCGGTTAGATAAAATGAAGCGACCTTCGGTGTCCAGGATATAGACCAGGGCTGGCGTGTTGTCCACAACATCTTGCAGCAGTTGTTTGCTGGAGCGCAGCAGCTCCTCCGCCTGCTTGCGTTCGGTAATATCTATCAGGGTGCTGCGGCTGGCGAGGTAGCTGCCGTCACTGTCATAAATCGCGGTTGCATTGGCCAGGGCGACAAAGGCGCTGCCATCTTTGCGCATGATCTCAATTTCCAGATCATTGAGCCGCCCACTGCTGATGAAGGCCGGGAACTTCTCTGAGAAGATTTGCAGGCCGCGAGGGCTCAAGATGAGGCTGGCGTGTTTGCCGATCATTTCCTCGCGCGTGTAGCCGAGCCAGTTCAATTCGGTCTGGTTGACGGCGACGAACTGGCTCTCGGCGTTGAGCGAGTGATAGCCCACCGGCGCGTGATTGTACAGGTCTTCGACTTGGGCGGTACGTTCGCGCACACGCTCTTCTAACGAGCGGTTCAAGGCCACCAATGCCTGCTCGGCGCGCCATTGAGCGGTGAGATCGCGTTCAATGCCCACCAGCCCGATGATCTGGCCGCTGGCATCTCGCAAGGCGTGTTTGGTGCCGCTCAACCAATACTCGTTTTGCGCTGCATCCAATTGGTACCTCTCCCACCTGGCGAGTTCTTCCCCGGTTTGAAGAAGTTTCTGCTCAATGCTGTGGTAGAGCGCCGCCGCCTCCGCAGGGTAAAAGTCAAAATCGGTGCGGCCGATTAGTTGTTCTGGCGAACCGGCGCCCATGAAGCGGGCGGTCGCCTGGTTAGCGACCAAAAAGCGGCTGTGTATGTCTTTGGCGAAGATCACATCGGGCAGGTTGTCAATCAATGTCCGCAGCAGTTGGCGTTCGTTTTGCAGGTCTTTGAGCGCCGCCTGGCGTGCGGCTTCGGCGGCCAGCGAGTCCAGGGCGAAGGAAATATCTCCCCCGATTTCAGTCATCAGCCTGGCGTGATCGCTGTCGAATGTCCCCGCCTCGCCGTCGTAGACGGTGAAGACTCCGATCAAAAGTCCGTTTTGGTAAAGCGGCGCGGCCGCAGCCGAGCGGTAGCCGCGCTGTAACGCGGCCGCAGCGATGGCAGGATCGATCGCCGCGGAGGCTATCTCCTGGTAGATGACGCAGCGCGCCTCGCGCCAGGCGGTCTCGGCGGGTTCTCGCCCCCCTTGTTCATCTGCCAGGAAACCGTCTTCTGCCCCGGCGAAA
>CAIQJJ010000332.1 GCA_903872065.1 uncultured Anaerolineales bacterium
CATCCAACAACCAGGCGGTAGCAAAATAGGCAGAGGGATCATAAACCTGCTGATAGCGGCGCACCGTGTGATAAAACAAGACAGTCAGGCGCAAATCTTCCCGCTGCTCAGGGGTAAAGGTCTGCTGGCGCAAAAAGGCAATCCACTGGCTCTCAAGCTGATCCAACGAAAGCGAAAAATGCTTTTTCAACGCTGCGTCAATCGCCAGGGCCGGCGCGGCGTCGCCTTCCTGCATCGGATGAATATCGCGGTAAAAGGCTGAAAAGGCCTCCCAGCCATAACGTTCCACCAGGTAGGCGATCAAAGCCGCCCCTTCCAGATAGCCCACCTCATGCTGGGCGGTGTAAAAATCATTCGCCAGGTCTTTCAACGGGATATACCAGCCCCCTTCCTCGTGCGCCAAATCCAAGAGCGCCGCGGCGCGCGGCAAAATGGATTCGGGGCGAAAATGCCCGCCGCTCAGGTAAACAGCCAGCCCCTCGACAAAAATATTTGGGCGCACATCCCCGCCCAAGCGCGCATCCAGAATGTGAATCATCTCATGGTGAACGATCATAGGAAATGAGCCGCCAGCGTAATTTTGTTCCAGGTAAGAAATGTAGATTTCCTGGCTGGCAAAGCCGCCATGTCCTAGCACGCGCGGCAGCAAAGTCAGCGTCAGAGGTTGGGTAAAACCGATCTGCATGCGCTGAACGGCATCGCGCGCCTGCTCATCGGCCAGGGCGCGCAGCGTCTCAATATCCGCTGCCGCATCTGTGCCGGTGATGTAATACAGTACACAGCACTCGCTGCGCGCCGACGCCCAATGCGCCTCAGGTTCAGGGGGCGGCAACTGTTCTTTGCCCAGCAGACTCACCGTCTGATCCCACACCGGGCCATCCGGCAGGATGGAAAACGTCAGCGTATAGCTGCCGGCCGCCAACAGTTGGGTATCCCAGGCCCACAGAAACGTCGCCTGCCCCCGCCCTTCAATCCCAAAAAGTTGAAAGCTTGCCGGCCCCAACGTGAGCGCCGGCGTCCCCTGCACTTGAATTTGCACCTGATCGCCCGCCGCCCGGCGATCCAGGCGGATCACCTCAAAACTAACCTGGTCGCCGGCATACAGCCCGCCATCTGGATGCACCCGCACCCGGTAATCGGGTGGGGGCGGCTGCACTGCCCCAACCGCAGGCGCCAATGGCCGGGGCGTCGGGCTGGGCGCAGCCGGCGCGGTTTCCGAAGAAGTAGGCCAAATCATCTCTGGCGTTGCCGTCAACGCCGGGCGCATCCCCAGCGGCAGCCGCGCGCAGGCCAGCAGTCCTAACAGCCAAAACAGGCCGGCCAGGGGGACGCCCCAGGATCGGCAAGTGGTTTGTACAACCGATACAAATTGCAGCCTGTTTTTTTCTCTTTTCATCACGAGACATCCGTTTGTGAAAGATTCGCAAGAATGATAGAATAAACTTCGTTTTCTTCTTGACTGATTTGGAGCGCGCCAAACACAAGAAATTTTATCATTTTTGGAGGCTTTCATGTCACCCATGTTCGTTCCCGGCCCGGTAGATGTTGCCCCTGATGTGGCGCAGCAGCAAACCCGCCCCATGCTGCCGCACCGCGGCAAAGAATTTGAAGCCATCTTTCAACAGGCTTCTGAGAAGGCGCGCCAGTTGTTTTACACGCAGCACCGCGTCTTTTTAATGACCAATTCCGGCAGCGGCGCGCACGAAGCGTCCGTCCGCAACCTGGCCAAAACCAGCGTCCTGTCCTGCGTCAACGGCTCTTTCTCAAAACGTTTTTATGATGTGGCGCTTGCCAACGGCAAACAAACCGACAAGGTCGAAGCGCCGCTCGGTCAGCCTGTGCTGCCAGAGATGGTGGCCGAAGCATTGCAAAAGAAACACTACGAACTCATCACTGTCGTCCACAACGAGACCTCGACCGGCGTTATGAACCCGATCCAAGAGATCGCCGCAGTGGTGCAGCAAATCAGTCCAGATACGTTGATCGCCGTGGATGCCGTCTCCTCGCTGGCCGGCGTCAAGGTGGAAATGGACGCCTGGGGGATTGACGTGCTGTTCACCTCCTCGCAGAAATGCCTGGCGCTGCCGCCGGGCCTGGCGCTTTGCGCCGTCAATGAGCGCGCCCTGGCTCGCGCCAAAGAAGTGCCTTTCCGCGGCTGGTACTTTGACTTCTTGCTGCTCGAAAAGCATCGTCTCAACGATTCAACCCCCATGACCCCCGCCATGCCGCTCATCTATGCCCTCGATTATCAACTGGATCGCATCTTTGCCGAGGGCCTGGAAAACCGCTTTGCCCGCCACAGCGCCATGGCGCAGCGCTGCCAGGATTGGGCCATGCAAAAAGGATGGGGGCTTTTTGCAGCAGAGGGCTACCGCTCGCAAACCCTCACAGTGATCGCCAACCCACCCGAATTTGACTGCGCCGAATTCAACAAGCAGATCGTCCCGCGCGGCATGCGCCTGGCCAATGGCTATGGCGATCTGAAAGGCAAGACCTTCCGCATCGCGCACATGGGTGAAATTCACCCGTCAGACATCGAAAAACTGCTCGCCGCCCTGGATGAATATTGGGCCAGCAAACATTAACCGCTTCTAACTTGACAAAAACACTCCGATTTGATATTATTTCAATATCAAAACATTAGTGAAAGCGCATGAATGCCAACCCATTACCAGGGCAGCGCCCAAGAGGTACTCGCCCTTAACACGTTCATCAAATTTACCCGCGGCTATGAATCAATGACCGCCCGCCTGGCCCAAAGCGGCGTCCTGGGCGATCTGACCGTCAGTCAGTTCGGCGTCCTGGAGGCGCTCTATCACCTGGGTTCGATGTGCCAGGGCGAGATCAGCGGGAAGCTCTTGAAAAGCTGTGGCAATATTACTCTGGTCTTGGACAACCTGGAAAAACGCGGCCTGGTGCGCCGTGAACGCGACCCCGAAGACCGGCGCATGGTTACAGTCTCGCTGACCCAGGCCGGCGAGGCGCTCATCGCTCAGATTTTTCCCAGGCAGGTCGCAGCCATTGTCGCCGAGCTAAGCTGCCTGACGCCTGAAGAGCAAGAACTCTTGGGCAAATTGTGTAAAAAGCTCGGCGTACGTTCGTCAATCTAACCGCGGCGAGTCGATCTCGCCCGACAACTGGCAGGTGGTTTGCCTATCCCCAGGAGAACCACCTCTTTTTTAGCCAGATATTTCAATATCAAAATTTTTTACATCAAAGGAGATGTAGCCATGTCTTGGAAACTCGATCCCGTCCATACCGAAATCACCTTCTCGGTGCGTCACATGATGGTCAGCAATGCGCGCGGGCGTTTCGAACGCTTTGCCGCCGAGGTCAACGCCAACGAAGAACATCCCGAACAATCTTCGATCACGGTTCAGATTGAAGCCGCCAGCATCAACACGCGCGAAGCGCAGCGCGACGCGCACTTGCGTTCAGCCGATTTCCTGGATGCGGAACATTTCCCCTATTTGACCTTCAAAAGCACCCGCATCGAGCCATTGAGCGACACCCACGGCAAAATGTACGGCGAGCTGACCATCCGCGATGTCACCAAGCCGGTTGTGTTGGACGTAGAATATTCTGGCCGCTACAAAAACCCGTGGGGGGCAGAGGTAGCCGGCTTTAGCGCCGCCGCCAAAATCAACCGCAAAGACTGGGGCTTAACCTGGAACGTCGCCCTGGAAGCCGGCGGCTTGTTGGTCGGCGAAGAAATCACCATCACCATCGAAGTGGAACTCAACAAACAGGCCTGAGCGATTTTTAAACTTTCGGCAATTTCCTGATACAATCTTGGTGTGTCGAAATCTGATCAGATCCAAATCTCATTAACCACCCTGGCTTATGGCGGCGACTGCCTGGGACGCTTACCCGACGGGCGCGCCGCCTTTGTTCCCTATGCTCTGCCCGGCGAAACTGTGGCCGCGCGCCTCCTGGAGGAAAAGCGCGGCCACGTGCGCGCCGAGATGGTTGAACTGCTCCAGCCCAGCCCGGAGCGCATTTCCCCACGCTGCCCTCATTATTTTGTCCCCGGCGGTCAGCTTGCCTGCGGGGGCTGCCATTATCAGCATCTCTCTCTGCCCTCCCAATTGCGCGCCAAAACCGGCATCTTGCGCGATCAGTTGGCGCGCATCGGCGGGATTGCCGACCCGCCAGTTTTGCCAGCGGTCAGCAGCCCTCAAGTATGGAATTATCGCAATCACATCCAGTTTCACCTCAGCCCGCAAGGCAAGTTGGGCTTTGAAGCGCTGCGCAGCAGCACCGTCTGCCCCATCCAGGAATGTCACCTGCCCGAAACGGCGCTCAACGCCATCTGGCCGCAGATTGACCTTCAACCCATCCCCGGCCTGGAGCGTCTCGCTTTGCGCCTGGGGGCTGATGACGAAGTGCTGCTCGTGTGCGAAAGCGATGAGCCGCTTAATTTCTTAATTGAAGACCTGCCCATCTCCGCCGTTCAACTTAGCTCCGCCGGACGGGCGGTGCTGGCCGGCAGCGACTATCTGATCATCGGCGGGGAAAGCGCCTCGGCGGAAACTTCCTCCCAGGCGGCGCAGAGTGCGCCGGCGCTCAGCCGCCCTTTTCACGTCTCAGCAGATTCCTTCTTTCAAGTCAACACTTTGCAAGCCGCGGCCATGGCGGCGCATCTGCTGGCCGAACTGCCCCTGGCTTCCTCCACAACGCTGCTCGATCTCTACTGCGGCGTCGGTCTGTTTAGCGCCTACCTGGCGGATAAGGTCGCTCGCCTGGTCGGCGTCGAGATCTCTCCCTCGGCCTGCGCCGACTTCGCCATCAACCTGGATGAGTTCGACAATGTCGAACTGTACCAGGCAGCCGTTGAGGATGCTTTGCCAGCCCTGGACATCCGCCCCCAAGTGATCGTTCTCGATCCGCCGCGCGCCGGGGTAGACCGTCGCGCCCTGGACGCCATCCTCGCCTTGGGCGCGGAGACAATCGCCTATGTTTCCTGCGACCCGGCCACACTCGCCCGCGACGCGCGCCGCCTGGCGCAGGGCGGCTATCATCTGCGGCAGATCACCCCCTTCGACCTCTTTCCACAAACCTACCATATTGAATCGATCAGCTTTTGGGAAAAGTCCCGGCAGATAGAATAAGCCCTCAGGAGAAACAATCCATGTGGTACAACCCTCTGATTACCTGGTTCCTGCGCTCACCGCTGCACTCCCTGCTCAGTTTGAATATGATGCTCATCACCTACACCGGCAGCAAAAGCGGCCAAGTTTTCACTGTTCCGGTCTCTTATGTGCGCGAGGAGAATACCATCTGGGTGATCAGCATGCGCAAGCGCACCTGGTGGCGCAGTCTGCGCGGCGGCGCTCCCATCACCCTGCGCCTGCGCGGCAAAGACATCGCCGCCCAGGCTGAAGCCTTCGCCGACGATTTGCCCACCAAAATCACCGGGCTGACCGCTTACGCCAAAGAATTCCCGGATGTCGCCAAAGAAATTGGCATCCGTTTCGACCTGAACAAAGAACCCCTGATTGATGACATCAAACGCGAAGCCGACAAGCGCATCCTGATCCGCATCCAACTGCCGGATTAAAACCTGCCCGGCCTACGCTTCCAGCTTGTAATAGCACAGGCCGGCGGTGCCGGGCCCGGTATGCACCATCAAGGCCGGCGAAAGTTCGGCAAAGAACCATTCCGCCACCCCGACCCGCTCTTCAACCATCTGCTTGATCTTCTCCACCTCCGCCAGGGCGCCGGCGTGGACATAGGCGATCTTGATCTTGCTCTTCCCAACCGCATTTTCCATCATCTCGACCATCATCTGATACGCCTTCAAGCGGCTGCGGGCGACGCCAAGCGGGACGACCACCCCATCCCGAATCCCAATCAGCGGCTTGATATTCAACAGCGAGCCCACCAAATGCTGCGATAAACCGATCCGCCCGCCCATATAGAGATATTTGAGCGTATCCGCCGTCTGCATCATCTGCGTCAGCGGAATCATCTGTTTCACCTGGACGACAATTTCATCCAGCGTCTTGCCGGCCAGCGCGGCGCGGGCAGCTTCGATCACCATCCAGCCCTGGCAAAGCGAAACAGTGTGCGTATCAATCACCTCAATCCGCAGCCCGTATAACTTTTTCTCGGCCATCTCTTGCGCCACTTTGGCGGATTGGTACGCCCCACTGCCCGTGGAAGTCATGTGGAGGCTGACAATGTCCGTCGTCCCCTCTTCAGCCAGCTGTTGGTAGATCGCAAAATAATCCCCCGGGCCAGGGCAGGCGGTCGTCGGCAGCGCTTTGGCCGTCGCCAGCCAGCTTAAAAATTCGTCGCGCTGGATCGTTACCAGATCGCGCAGAATTTCCTGGCCGCGATGAATATAATACGCCACCCAATGAATATTGAGTTCCTGCAAAATTTGCGCCGGCAAACTGGCGCAGCTATCGGTGACAATTGCTACAGGGCGCATCTTTACCACTCCATCCACGCACGCAGCAGCCGCCTTCAGTGGCGCTGCACCGCCAACGCCACCCAATCCGCGATCTGCTTCCGTACGATCAGCCGCAAGCCACGGGCCGCCGCCGCCTGCACTACTTCTTCCGCTTGATAATCCAGAATGCCCGACAGAATTAAAACACCGCCTGGGCAAACCAATTCTGCC
The DNA here is from genome assembly GCA_903872065.1 of uncultured Anaerolineales bacterium. Lineage (GTDB taxonomy): Bacteria > Chloroflexota > Anaerolineae > Anaerolineales > UBA4823 > CAIQJJ01. Next base: position 6,629 of record CAIQJJ010000332.1, read on the forward strand.
AGGCCAGACTGGCTGCCATCACCCAACAAACGCAGCAAGATCGGGGCCAGGATATTGGCCAGCACCAACGGCGCCTGGCGCGGGCCAAAATCGCCGCGCAGCGCCTCAGTCACCGAGCCAGCCCCGGCGCGGTAGCGCTCACTCACGCCATTGAGCTGCGCATTCTCCAACGAGATCGCCGCGGCGCGAGCGTCAATATCCACCCCCACCGCCTCTTTCATCCCCAATTTCAAGGCCGCCACTGAGAGGATGCCCGAACCGCAGCCGACGTCAATCACCGTCGCGCCCGATGGGCCGCCAGCCATCGCCGGCAGGCCCTCGCGGCCATCCACCGCCGCTTCCACCAACTCCAGGCACAACTGCGTCGTCGGATGCGTCCCCGTGCCAAACGCCATGCCTGGATCCATGCGAATGGAGATGCGGGCAGGGTCTGGCGACTCCAGCCACGCCGGCGTAATCATCAAGCGCTGACCGATGGCAATTGGGTGATAGTGCTGCTTCCAGGCTTCCGCCCAATCTTCCTCATTGACCGTGCGATATTGCGCTTCGGGCATCGGCGTAATCCGTCCCAGGTACCACAGCGCCTCGACGATCTTCTGCCGGTTTTGCTCCAATTGATCATCTACCGGCAGATAGCCGCACACGCGCAGCGGGCCAACCGCCCGCCCGCCTTCGTCATCTTCGTTGGCGGTCACCGCAGTGGTTTCAATCGCCACTCCGTTTGGAATATAACGCGCCAGCGCCTCGGCTACCGCTTCGGCCCGCTCGCCATCCACAATCAACGAAATCTCCAGCCAGGAAGTATCCATCTTCATCCACCCAGCGTATCTTTGAGCCAGTCCAGAAAACTGCGTTCTTGCGGCTTCACTTCACTGCCCAGGGATTTGGCGAGTTGATCAAACAACTTGCGTTGTTCGATCGTCAACGTCTTGGGGATCTCGATATTGACAATGACCAGTTGATCGCCGCGCCCACTGGCGCGCAGGTGAGGCACACCTTTATTCTTCAAACGCAGCACCTTGCCAGGCTGCGTCCCCGATGGAATTTTCAACTTGGCCGGGCCATCCACCGTCGGCACTTCCACATCCGCGCCCAATGTCGCCTGGGCGACATTCACATTCAGATCGAGCTGAACATCATCGCCGCGCCGGCGAAAGTATTGGTGCGGCTTGACATCCACCACCAGGTACAAATTGCCATTGGGGCCGCCATGCTCTCCCGGCTGACCTTCACCCGCCAGGCGGATCTGGGTGCCGGTATCCACCCCCCCCGGAATGCTGACCACCTTTTTGTGGACTTTGCGTTCCAGGCCGCGGCCGCTGCACACCCGGCATGGCGTGGAGATGGTTTCGCCGGCCCCACTGCACGTCGGACAGGTAGCCACCTGCACCATCGAACCTAAGATCGTCTGGCGCATCTGGCGCACCTCGCCGCTGCCGCCGCAGGTCGCGCAGCGCGCGGCAGAGGTGCCGGGCTCAGCCCCCCTGCCCTGGCAGCCGGAGCAGACATCGTCACGCGTGAACTCAACCTCTTTATCAAGGCCAAAGACCGCCTGTTCAAAGGTCAGTTCCAATTTATATTGCAAGTCCGCGCCGCGGCGAGGCATATTCTGCGCTCGCCGCGTACCGCGTCCGCCCAGGCCAAAACCGAAGAACTCCTCGAAAATATCGGCCAGGTCTACATTGTAATCCGGCGACGCGCCGCCCACTCCCTTTAACCCGGCATGGCCAAAACGGTCATAAACGCTGCGCTTCTCTTGATCTGAAAGCACCGCGTAAGCCTCGTTAATTTCTTTAAAGCGTTCCTCGGCGTCGGGTTCCTTGCTCACATCGGGATGATATTTGCGGGCAAGTTGGCGAAAAGCGCCCTTGATCTCATCGCCTGACGCAGTCTTAGAAACTCCCAATACTTCGTAGTAATCTCTTTGAGCCATGGTTTAACCAAGCCAATCCGTTAAAGATTCCGATATTCTCCATCCACAACGCCTTCGCCGCCGTCCGATTGCGGGCCAGAGTCCGGGCCGCCAGAGGGAGGCGCGCTGGGGCCGCCTTGTTGATAAGCCGAAGCCCCGATCTGCTGCACCACTTCAAACAGTTTCTCGGTGGCTTTGCGAATTTCCTGGGCATCGTCTTTATTCATCAAAGACCGTACATTCGCCACTTCGGCTTCCACTTTTTGCTTAACTTCAGGCGGGACTTTTCCTTCCAGGTCTTTCAGCGCCTTTTCGGCGGTGTAGCAAGCGTTATCCGCCGTGTTACGCGCTTCCACCATTTCTTTGCGCTGCCGGTCTTCCTCAGCATGCGATTGGGCTTCCTTGCGCATTCGCTCCACTTCGGTCTCATTCAACCCGGAGGAGGCGGTAATGGTGATATGCTGCGAACGTCCGGTGGCCTTATCCGCCGCGGTTACTTTCAAAATCCCATTGGCGTCAATATCGAAGGTAACTTCAATTTGAGGGATGCCGCGCGGCGCGGGCGGAATGCCATCCAGGATGAACTTGCCCAACGATTTGTTGCCGGCCGCCATCGGGCGGTCGCCCTGCAAAACATGGATCTCCACCTGGTTTTGCGCATCGCTGGCCGTCGAGAAGACCTGGCTTTTGCGAGTGGGAATGGTTGTGTTGTGCTCGATTAAGGGTGTCGCCACGCCGCCCAAAGTTTCGACCGAGAGCGTCAGGGGCGTCACGTCCAGCAGCAAGATATCCTTAACCTCGCCGCCCAACACACCAGCTTGAATCGCCGCCCCGGCCGCCACCACCTCATCCGGGTTGACGCCCTTGTGCGGCTCTTTGCCAAACAAACGGCGCACCGCTTCTTGCACCGCCGGCATACGCGTCATCCCGCCCACCAGCACCACCTCATTAATATCCGCCGGCGTCAGGTTGGCGTCTTTCAAAGCCTGGCGCACCGGGCTGAGCGAACGCTCGATCAAATCGCTGGTCAACTGCTCCAGGCGCGCCCGCGTCAGCGTAATCACCAGGTGCTTCGGCCCGGTGGCATCCGCCGTGATATAGGGCAAATTGATCTCGGTCTGCATCATCGAAGAAAGCTCAATCTTGGCCTTCTCGGCCGCGTCCTTCAAACGCTGCAGCGCCTGGCGATCGCTGCGCAAATCAATATTATTGGCGCGGCGAAATTCATCAGCCAGGTAATCAATAATGCGCAGGTCGAAGTCGTCGCCGCCCAGGAAGGTATCGCCATTGGTGGAACGCACCTGGAAGACCCCATCGCCCACATCCAACACCGAAATATCGAAGGTGCCGCCGCCGAGATCGTAGACCGCGATCACCTCATCCTTTTTCTTGTCCAGGCCATAAGCCAGTGAGGAGGCCGTCGGCTCATTGATGATCCGCAGCACATCCAGGCCGGCGATTTTCCCGGCGTCTTTGGTCGCGTTGCGCTGCGCATCATTAAAATACGCCGGCACCGTGATCACCGCCTGCGTCACCGTCTCTCCCAGGTATGCTTCGGCGTCCGCTTTCAGCTTAGCCAAGATCATCGCCGAGACTTCGGGGGGCGAATATTCCTTGCCATCCAAGATCACACGCACATCCCCATTCGGCGCCTTGGTCACCTTGTAGGGGCTGCGGCTCATCGCGCGCTGCACTTCTGGATCGCTAAACTTACGCCCCATAAAACGCTTAATCGAAAAGATCGTGTTTTCAGGATTGACCACACCCTGGTTGCGCGCCACACGCCCCACCAGGCGTTCTTTATTCTTGTTAACAGCGACCACAGACGGCACCAGCCGTTCTCCTTCAGCCGAAGAGATCACAACCGGCTCGCCGCCTTCCATTACCGCCACGACTGAGTTCGTCGTGCCAAGATCAATGCCAATAATTTTTCCCATCGAATTACTCCTCATCATTCAGTAACGAAAACTGTGTGAAAAAGATCATTAACTGACAATGCGAACAAGCGCCGGGCGCAGCACACGATCGCCGATCAAATACCCGGTTTGCAGCACTTCGCCCACATATCCGCCAGGATATTGCTTACTCTCCATTTGACCAATGGCCTCATGGCTGTTCGGATCAAAGGGCTGACCCAGAGCGTTCATCGGTTTCACCCCCTGGGCCTCAAGGATCGTGATCAACTTCCGATAGATCAATTCTATCCCATTCGACCAGGCAGCCCCTTCCCCTTCCAGCGGGCGGACTTTGAGGGCGCGTTCCAGGTCATCGGCGACTTCCAAATAGCGCTTCACCGTCGTTCCCACCAGGTTTTGTTGGGTCTGCTCACGGTCGCGCTCAATGCGTTTCTTATAATTGGCAAACTCTGTGATCGCCCGCTGCCAACCATCCAGATATTCATCCCGCCGCGTCTGCGCTTCAGCCAGGTCTTTAATCAACACTTGCATTTCGGGGGG
>CAIQJJ010000333.1 GCA_903872065.1 uncultured Anaerolineales bacterium
GCCCAATCCGTTTAATCCGTTCCCGAAATCCGTTCGACAGCCGCGCCCTCACACCGTGATCAGCGCCGTCGCCAGGACGATCCCCAGGGCGAGCACCCCTAGCCCAAACGCCCCGGCCGAGACGATCAGCCAGCGCGCCTTGCGCCGCACGATCTCCGCCGCGCGGCGCTCCAACGCCTCAGGCTGGCTCATCTTGACCTTCCACTCGAACGGCAGGACAACCGCCAGCCCCGCCAGCAGGGACAGCAGCCACAGCCCCACCGCCGCCACCCCGCAGACTTTGACCAGCGGCAGGGCCAGGTATGCGGGGAGTGTTTCGGCGGAAACCGTCAGCACCCCGAAGAGCGTCCCGATCAGACCGGTTCCCAGGCCGATCAACAGCCGCGCCGCGTCTTCCAGGTTCTTGGGCGATTCCAATTCCTGCGCCTCGAACCACTCGCGCAGCCTCTTCTCCTGCGCAGTCTCCTCCCGCACCTCGCGCACCTTGGGCATGGCTAATCCTCCTCCACTTCCACAATCACATACGTCCCATCCCTGGGACATTGGGCGCGATAGCGGCTCACTTTGTCTTGGGGCTTGTCCGGCTTTTTGCGGATGACCGATTCCGTCTCCAGATCGTCCAGGGAGACGTTCCACTGGTACTTGCAGCGCGGACAGGTAAAAGGAATTGAATCGCTCATAGGTTCTCCTCGTTAGAAGTTCTTGGTTGCAGCGCGGTTTGGACGGCGGAAAAATGCGCCGCGTATTGAGCTGGCGTCGGCGTGGGCGGCTCTCCGCCGATCAGCGCCGCCAGCGAGCGGCACAACCCGGCCACCTCCAGCCAGGGCGAGCCGGGCTGCTCGCCCTCGGCCGCCTGCTGTCCCAGGGAGGTGAGAAAATCGAGCGCCTGCGCCTGGGATACCCGCCGCCCGGCGTAGGCCAGCCCCGCCTCGCGCGCCCGATCGGCGGCCTGGGTGTATTGAGCGCGCTGCGCCGCGTCCAATTGAGCGGCGCGCTCGGCCGGCGTCATCTGTTGGAACGCGGCAAAGGCCTGGCGGATTTGGGCGGCAGCCTGGGCGCGCTGCTCGGGCGGCAGTTGGGCCAGTTGCGCCTGCAGCAGCTCCTCAAAACTGGCTTCGTCCTCTTCTCCGCTTGCAGCCTGCTCTGTCTGCGCTTCGCCGGCGGCCTGGCTGCGCAGCGCCTCCAATCTTTGGCGGTCCGATTCCAGGTCTGGATGCCCGGTGTGCTCATCCAACGCCACCACTTCTTCCATCGTTTTGACCGCTTCGTCCATACGTCCCGCCTGCGCATAGAAGCCGCCCAGGTTGTACAGCAAAACGCTCAGGTTGATCAGCGCCTGGCGCGCTTGCCCGGCCTGGCGCGCCAGCCCCACCGCCTGTTCTTGATAGCGGACGGCCGCCGCCCGGTCGCCGCGCCCGGCCGCGGCGCGCGCCTGCTGAATGGCTTGCGCCAGGCGGTCATCGGGCTGCTGGCGCTCGCCTGGCTGCCGGCGGTCGCCTGTTTCAAGGTCGGCGATCATCTGGCGCACCTGCCCGGCTTCGGGCATGCCCAGGCGCTCGAAAATGGCCAGGCCCTGGCGGTAGCCCTCCAGGGCGCGCGAGTGATCGCCGCGCGCCTGGCTCAATTGACCCAGTTTGACCGTATCATAGGCTATGCCTTGCAAATCGCCAACTTGTTGGCGGACTTCGATCGCCTGTTCCATCAGGGATTGAGCCTGATCTAATTCGCCTCGTGCAAAATAGACGTTTGCCATGTTTGAGAGTGTTGCGCCTTTGCCCTGTTTGTCGCCGAGCTGCTCATCGAGTTGCAGGCTTTCTTGATAGAGCGCCAGGGCGCGGTCGAGGTCGCCGCGCGTCAGGAAGACCTGCGCCATCATCGCGAGCGAAGCGGCTTTGCCCTTTTTGTCGCCGAGTTGCTCAACGAGTTGCAGGCTTTCTTGATAGAGCGCCAGGGCGCGGTCGAGGTCGCCGCGCGTCAGGAAGACCTGCGCCATCTGATGCAGCGAAGCGGCTTTGCCCTGTTTGTCGCCGAGTTGCTCATCGAGTTGCAGGCTTTCTTGATAGAGCGCCA
>CAIQJJ010000334.1 GCA_903872065.1 uncultured Anaerolineales bacterium
CCCATCCAACCCGGCGACTGGATTGAAGGCCCCTTCTGGCAAGGGGTTGTTCAGGTTGTGCGGATGGAGCCACGTAATGGCTATGACTTGGTGGCCGTGTTCTCTCAGGATGGTAGCGCGGCCAGGCCGTTTGTGTTAACTGCCGAAGACTGGCAATTGGTGCGAAAGGTGTCACAGGCAGACCGGCGGCAGGTGCCGTTTACAGGTGACCCGGAGCGCTTTCGGCTGGGGATCGACGCGCTGCGCTTGCGGTTGGCGCATTCATTGGATCCATACGCGGGGCTGAACGCCAGCCGGGTTGACCCGCTTCCCCATCAATTTGAAGCAGTGTACGAGCATTTGATGACACGCCCGATAGTGCGCGCGTTGTTGGCGCATGACGCCGGCGCGGGCAAGACCATCATGGCCGGGTTGGTTATCAAGGAGTTGAAGCGGCGGCAGGGAATTGGGCGGATTCTGATTGTGGCTCCAGCAGCGCTGACGATACAATGGCGGCGCGAGCTGCTGACCAAGTTTGGCGAAGACTTCAATATCGTTTCCAGGGAATATCTTGATCAGGAGCGCCTGGACAGCCTGGATGTGTGGCGCAAGACAGATTTGGCGATTACATCGGTGTCATACGCGCGGCAGAAAAATGTCCGCAGAGCGTTGGAAGCGGCAGAGTGGGATTTGGTTATCGTAGATGAAGCCCACAAGTTGGCGGCCTACCGGCGTCCGAATGGCTCGGTGGTGCGCACCCAGGCTTACGAGTTGGGAGAAGTCCTTTCGCGCCGCGCAACACACTTTTTATTGATGACAGCCACGCCCCACAAAGGCGACCCAGAAAATTACCGTTTGCTCATTCAATTGGTTGACCCGCAGTGGGGTGACGCCCTGGCACATGGAACTGGCCCGAATCCGGTGGTGTTGCGGCGCACCAAGGAAGAAATGCGCAAACCAGATGGCGAGAAACTGTATCCAGAGCGCATTGTCGAGACCATCCCGTTCAACCTTTCAGGCGTTGAAGGCGAACTGCTGGAAGCGGTGCTCAAAATGGTCAAGAAGCGCTTCGAGAAGGCGAAGTCGCTCAATCGGCAGAATGCTGCGTTTGCGTTGGTCATGCTCTCGCGGCGCTTGGCTTCCAGCCCGTATGCGCTGAAAAAGTCGCTGGAGAATATGCGCGCGGCGGCGATTCACCGTCAGCGGGTGGCGCAGGCCGAGAGCGAAGAAGAAAACCTGGATGACTGGGATGACCTGCCCGAAGCCGAACGCTGGGCGCTGGAACGGCGCGCAGAACAAGGCGCGGCGGAATTGCTGGATGTCAAACAGATTGACCAACTCATCGAGCGCACCAAAGACCTGATTGCGCGCGGCGACCAGCAGAAAATCAAAGAACTGGAAAATGCCTGCAACACCTGGGTTAAAGAACGCGGCGAGCAGTTGATTGTCTTTACCGAGTTCAAGGACACGCTCGACCATTTACTGGATTGTCTGAAAACCTGGGGGGTTTCTACCACCTGCATTCATGGCGGGCTGGATTTGGATGAACGCCGCAAGGCAGAGAAGGAGTTTTGGGCAGGCAAAGCGCAGGTGCTGGTGGCGACCGAAGCCGCTGGTGAAGGTATCAACTTGCAATGCTGCCATGTCATGCTCAACTTTGACCTGCCGTGGAACCCCACCCGGCTGGAACAGCGCATGGGACGTATCCACCGCTACGGGCAGAAAGCGCCCGCTGTGTATATTTTCAACCTGCTGGCGCGCAACTCGATGGAAGATGAAGTTAAGGAAGCGCTGCTCGAAAAACTCAAGCAAATGCGCAAAGACCTGGGTGACAAGGTGTTCGATGTCGTTGGGGCAGTGCTGACCAACCAGACCTTGCGCGACATCTTTGACCGGCTGGCGCTGGGCGATACCGACGCCATGCAGCAGGCCAGGCAACTCATCAGTGGCGTGGACAACCAGATTCGGCAGGTACTCGAAACCGAAAAAAGCCTGGGTTTCACGTCCAAGCCCCTGGATGTGGCAAATTTCCAGAGAAAACAGTCTACCTTCCGGGCGCTGCGGCTCAGCCCCGAAGCAGCGGAAGATTTCTTTCGTCAGGCCATCCCCATTTTGGGTGGGACGCTCAAAGAGTCCACCATCAAAACGCCCCAGGGGAATTTTGCGGTGTTCCAGGTGGCCCTGCCGCCCGAAGTGGCCGGGAAACATGCCGCCCGGTTGACCGTTTCGTTCTGGCCGCTCGTCTGCTCGGATGATGATACTGACCCAGGCGCGGTGCTGTTTATTTCTCCCGGTCACTGGTTGTTTGAGACGCTGATTCAGAAAGTGATTGGCCTGTGCCAGCCCGACCTGGAGCAAGGCGCGGTGTTCTACGACCTGCACCCCGATACCAGCCACCCGTACCTGGTCTGGTTTGCCAATGCGCACATCCGGGATGGGCGCGGGCGGAATATCGGCGAACTGCTGGCCGCCCTGCGCCACCAGGCTGACCTGGAGCAGGTGCGCAAACTATCGGCGGATGTGCTGGATGGCTTCGCGCCAGGCGCGGCGGGGACAGCCAGGGGAGCCATCACGCAGGTACAACCCATGCTGGCCGCACAGGAAGCAGTTTTGGAGCAATGCCTGAACCAGCACTTCCTGCCCGCTTTGCAGGAGCATAAAGAGCGCGCCGCGGATGTCGCCGGGCGGGATTTCCAATTTCTGGAAGCCGGTCTCAACGAACTGACCGACGCTCTGACTGCCACTGCCTTCGACGCTTTTGCCGCCGGGGATGAAGCCACCGGCACTCAATTGACCACCCAGGCCGAGATGACAGCGCAGCGCAGGGTGCAGCTACAGGACGAATACCATCGCAGCAAGCATGTGCTTTTGAACGCCCCGGAGACCTTGGGCGTGGCGTTGGTGCTGCCTGCACCGGTCAAGCCAACGGACGAAGAAAAGAAATCCGGGGTGCCGGCCGCTTTTATGCGCCGGGATGACCGGGTGGCCGAGGCGGCGATGGATTTTGTGATGGCGGATGAACGCTCCAGCGGGCGCTTCCCGGTGGATGTGCATGAAGGCAAATCCTGGGATATTGAATCGCTCGATTCCCAGGGCAATATTGTCCGCTATATCGAAGTCAAAGGCCGTGGGCCGGAAGACGCGAATGAAGTCTCGCTGACCGACCCCGAATGGAACGCCGCCCGGCGGCTGGGCGACCAACACTGGTTGTATATCGTCCGGCTGGGGGATAACCGTATCTGGCGTATCCAGAACCCGGTGGACAAACTGAATCCCAAAGAATTCAAGCGCTGGCTGGTCAGGCTGTCAGACATCGAAGGGTTATAATCGCTACCATGCCCAAACGTTTCATTGAAGATGTCTTACCCCTCACCGAACTCAACAAAACCGCCCAAACCGGGGGCGGGATTGGCTCGTTTAATGCCATGCACCCCTATTTTGCCCGCCGACCGCTGACCGCTTCGCGCGCGATGACCCTGGCGGCGCTGATAGACGCCCCGGAAAGCGAGAAACAGCGCAAGGCGCTCGAAAAATTGATGATTGACCTGTGCCAGGACGAATGGCCGAACAGCCCGCTCCTGCTGGAACAGGCGCAGGCATTGATTCGCCAGGCGCACGGCGGACGCGCGCCCCGCACCCTGGACGTTTTTGCGGGCGGCGGCTCCATGCCCCTCGAAGCCATGCGCCTGGGCTGTGACGCCACTGCCGTTGACCTGAACCCGGTGGCCTACCTGGCCCTGATTGGCTCGCTGGTGTACCCGCAGAAATATGGCAAACAGACTGCGGAAAGCCAACCCCTGACCGCCCTGCGTGAAGAAGCCCAGGCTTACCAGGCTGGCAACCAACAGATGGCTTTGATGAAAGGCATTGGTAGCAAGAACGGCAAGTCGAAAAGCGCCAGCCGCCTGGTGGAAGATGTGCGCTACTGGGCGGAATGGGTGCAGACCCAGGCCCAGGCGCGGATTGGCGAGTGCTACCCGCTCGACCCGGACGGCGCGACGCCGATGGCCTACCTGTGGGCCAAGACGATTACCTGCCCGTATTGTCACGGCGAAATCCCCTTGATTAAGCGTTTCTGGCTACAACAAGGCGGCCCAAGCAGTGGACACGTGGCTTACCGCCTGGTGGTGGATAAGGCTGCCCGCACCTACAGTGTGGAAATCCTGCGCGGGGCGCTGGCGCAACAATCCGAACCTGAATTGGGAACCATGCGCGGCGCAACCATCGAGTGTATTTATTGTGGAATGCCTTCGGAGCGTATTGAAATCGAAATCCAGGGCAAAAGTGGGCGTATGGGACAACACCTACAGGTTGTTATCCTAAACCGCGAGGGCATTAGTGGTCGCGATTATCGTCCAGCAAATGATGAAGACCAGAAGGCCCTGACTCGTGCAAGTGAACTATTGGCCGAAGCAGAATTAGAAGGCTACGAATTTTGGGGACTGGAACGAATGCTTTCAGTCATTCCTGATGAACCACTTCCCCCAGAAGGTGCTGGTAGTACACGCCCCCAAATTTATGGAATTAAGCAATGGGGACGAATGTTCAATGAACGGCAAGTACTTGCTCTAATTACACTCGGAAAGAAAATCCGCGAGGCAAGACAATGGTTGTCCAATCAAAACGATGAATACAGCAAAACCATAGCGCTGTATCTTTCGACAATTTTGAGCCGTTTTATCACACGTAGCAGCACTGCGACAACCTGGGATCCAGGTTTCCAAAAAATCAACTCTATTTTTGCTCGCCATGACATCCAAATGACCTGGGATTATGTGGAAGCCAATACTTTTAGCGGCGAGGCGGCAAGTTGGAAAAGCCAATCCAATGCCTTCCTAACATCCATCCAAAATGTTGTAGAAGCCGAAGGGAAATCGGCCACCGTTCATCTGGGTTCGGCAACCAACCTCCCCACAGAGTGGGCTGGCACTTTTGACGCCGTTATCTGTGACCCGCCTTACTACGATAGCGTCACCTACGCTGATCTGACCGACTTCTTTTATCCCTGGCACAAACGTATCGTTGGCGACGACTACCCAGAAGCCTTCGTCACCGAAGTCACGCCCAAAGATGAAGAGCTGGTGCAGGAATCCGTCTATCACGGCGGCACCAAGGCTGCCGCGCAAAAATATTACGAAGACGGCATGGCCAAAGCCTTCACCGAAATGCAGCGCGTTTTGCGGCCCGATGGCATTGCCGTCATCATGTTCGCCCACAAAAGTTCCAGCGCCTGGGAAACCCTGGTCGGCGCGCTGATTCGCGCCGGGTTCCAGGTCACGGCTTCCTGGCCGCTGAACACCGAAGGCCGCCGCCTGCAATCCTACCGCGCCGTGGCGCTGGCTTCATCTGTTTACCTGGTTTGCCGTAAGCGTTCCGCGAATGGATTGGGCAATGGCCGGAAAGTCGGCTATCTCGAAGATATCCAGGCCGATTTGCGTACCACCATCCGCCGCTACCTGGAACGCTTCTGGGAAGCCGGTATTGGCGGGGCCGACTTTTTCATGAGCGCCATCGGGCCGGGGCTGTCGGTGTTCAGCCGTTACGACAAGGTCGAACGCTACGACGGCAGCCAGGTCACCATCGGCGATTTTCTCGACCTGGTGCGCCACGAAGTCGCCACCTTTGCCATCGAGCGCATTGTCGGCCAGGAAGGTTTTGGCGACAAACTCGACCAGCCTACCCAGTTTTACCTGCTCTGGCGCTGGGGCTACAGCGATTGGGACGTGCCGGATGGCGAATCCGTTTTACTCAGCACGGCGGTTGGCATTGATTTGAAGGTGCTGATGGATCGCTTCGGGCTGGTGGAACACGTCAAGGGCAAGCTGCGCCTGCTCAACCCCGAAGAACGCGCCTCCAAACTGGAGCGCGTCACCGAACGAGTGGTGGCGGGCGGCGCGATCCCGTTGATTGATGTCTTGCACAAGGCCTGCCTGCTGTGGCAGGTGGATAACCAGGATGAACTTTCCGCGCTGGTGGCGTCCTATGGCGGCGAAATGTGGCCGGTCGCCCAGGCGATGGTCGAACTCCTGCCGCGCGACAACCTGGAGCGCAAAGCCTTGATGAGTATGCTCGGCACGCGCGGCGACCTGGAATCCCGCGCCCAGCGCTGGGTGGAAGCCAATCCCATCCATCAGCGCGAAATCGTCAAACAGTTGAATCTCTGGGGAGAGGAGGAACACGCCAAACCGTCGAAATCCAGGAAATCTGGCTGACGGTAGCGGGTTCACTCTTTCTGCATCGCAATTCAGGAGTGGTTTATGGCTGACCAACTACAAAACTGGCGCAAAGGCGTCGTTCCCCATCAGGATATTCGAGATGACCAGGTCTCCGAAGCCCTGTTTGCTGTCAACTTGAGCCGGGCTATCAACCGCGAAGGGGCGGTCGAGTACCGCGACCCGGTGCTGTTCTTTGAACGCACTCATCTCACCCGCACCCTGCAAAGCCTCATCCGTGATGTGCTCTCCATTCTGACAGGCGGCGAGAAATCCCCGGCCAACAGCGTCCTGCACCTGCAAACCAACTTTGGCGGTGGCAAAACCCATGCCGAACTGGCGCTCTACCACCTGCTGACCTCGCCAGAACAGGTAGTCAATGCGCCACACCTGAAAGCCTTCCTGGCCCAAAGCGGCATCACAAAAATCCCAAAGGCCTCCGTTGCCGCCCTGCCCTGTGCGGATTTATCCGCCAGTGGGCGCGATATAGCCGAAAAAGACGGCCAGCCCAAATTGCATCTCCACACCTTATGGGGAGAACTGGCCTACCGAATGGGCGGCCTGCCGCTCTATGAACTGGTGCGCGACAACGACGAGCGCCGTACGCCCCCGGGCGTGGAAATCCTGCGCCGCCTGCTGACCGAAGCCGGCCCGAACCTGATTCTGATTGACGAGTTGCTCCATTACGTGGATAAAGCCGCCGCCATCCCGGTGGTTGGCTCCAACCTGGGCACGCAGACCATCGCCTTCCTGCGCGAACTGACCGAAGCCGTGGACGATGTTCCCCACAGTGTTCTGGTTGTCTCGCTGACAGCCAGCCGGATGGAAGACATCACGGTGCTGAGTGAAGAACAGGCCGAATTCACCCTGTCCAAGATGGAAGACATTCTGCGCCGTGTGGAAGACACACGCACCCCCATCGAAAAAACCGAAATCTACGAAATCGTCCGTGTGCGCCTGTTCTCAGAAGTCAACGATGAAATGGCTGCCAAAGTCGCTACCGCGTATCGCCAGTTCTACCAGGCCGACCCGTGGCGCGAGCAAATGCCCTCCGAAGTGCATGACCCGGCTTACGAAGACCTGCTGCGCCGCGCCTACCCGCTGCATCCCAGCCTGATTCAGGTGCTTTACGAACGCTGGGGCAGCCGCCCACAGTTCCAACTGACGCGCGGCACCCTGCGTTTTCTCTCGCATCTGCTGGCGCACCTGTGGAAATCTCCCGACCTGGCTCCCGGTGCGATGATTCATCCGCTGGATGTTGACCTGGTGGATGACGACATTCGTGGCGAAGCCCTGCGCGTGGCCGGCAGCGTCTGGGAATCCATCATCGGCACCGACATCGCCCAGTGGGAAGGTGAGAAAGCCATCTCCCAGCGTCTCGATGAAAAACATGGCGGATTGTACAAACGCCTGCACCTGGTGCAAGGCGTGGCGACGAGTGTTTTTCTCTACACTCACGGCGGAGTCCAGAGCCGCCCAACCCCTCGGCCTGAAATCCGTTTAGCGGTTGCCCAGCCTTCCCTGCCGCTGGCCGACTTGAACCAGGCTTTCGACGATTGCAAAAACCTGCTGTACTACTTCTACGATGAAGACGGCGGTTTTATTTTCAAGACCGAACCCAACCCGAACAAAGTCCTGGCTGACGAGCGCGCCAACGTTCCAATGGATGAAGCCCGCAAGCAGGTCGAGAAGGTTGTTGCAGAAGTGCTTGGGCCATCTACCCTGTTCAGCATCAGCCGTTTTGGCTTCTACGATAACCAGGTCAAAGAACCGGGCGATGTTCCCGATGATTCCCGGCTGCAAATGGTCGCCCTGTCACCCCGTATTACCATGAGCCAGGGCAAGGTTACTGGCAAAACCGGCGACACTATCCGCGAAATCGGCAACAATTACGGCAAAAAGCACCGCATGAACCGCAACCGCGTGCTGTTTATGGCTCCCGATTCAGCGCATATCGCCAATGCAATGGACCGCGCCGTGGAATGGCTGGCCGCTGAACGTGTGCTCGAAAATGCCGGGCTGATGAGCCGCTTCTCCGAATCACAACGTGACATCATCAAAGACAAGCGCACGACTGCCACCAATGACACCAAAGACCACGTTCGCAAAGCCTACAACACCATCTTGCTACCCACTGGCAGCGCAGAGCGTGAACTTTTTGAACTGAGTTACGTTCCACCGAATAAAACCGTATTCCAGCAAGCCGAAGAAGACCTGCTCGGCAAAGGCAAACTGCACCGCCAATTCAACCCCGACCTGTTTGAGAGCCGCTGGGAAAGTCTGTGGCTGAAAACTGCCACCGTCATCACCACTGAAGACCTGTGGGACAAATTTGCTCGTCGCGAAGACGCGCCTATCCTGACCTCCATCACCGTTTTACAGGAAACCATTCGCCAGGGCGTTGAGCGCGAGTTATTCGGCTACGGCGTTTTGCTGGATACTGACAAAGACAAACTCCAGGCCGATTCCTACGAACGCGGAAAAGTCTACTTCGGCGCGTTCGACGCCAACGAACTGCGCGATGTTGAAATCAGCCAGCGCTCCGTGCTGCTGCGCGCCGCCCAGGTCAAAGCGCAATTCCCGCCTATCACCCCCGAAGAAGTCGCAATGGTCTTTCGCGGTGAACGCCAAACCGTTGAAATGGTCTTTGGCGAAGCGCGTCGGTCGGCAGCGGTCCAGGGCATGGTTTACAAAGGCGCTTTCTTTGAAGCCGTTTGCGCTGGCGTCAAGGCCGGTCTCTTTGGCTATACTCCATCGCCCACTCAGCCCGTTCTGCGTGGCGTGGACGCCGACCTATCAGCCAATCACATCCAATTCTCTGGTTGGTTGATTGGCGAAGATGTCCCGCTACCTGTTACCGCCGATGAAATTGCCCGCTTGATTCCCGCTGATGGACGCATTGCAATAGAAACCCTGTATCAAAACGCCATCAAACAATTCACCGCCGAACGTGTTAACGAGCAGACCCTGACCAGCGCCATCCAGCGCTGCATCCGTGAACAACGCTTTGGCTTTGCGCCTACTGAATCTGCATCTGTTGGCTTTGACCTGAAAGAATTCAGCCTGCTAGGCTTCATCGGCCAACCCGAAGCCTTGCCTCCTGACACCCGCGTTATCCGCTTCCAGGGAACCGTCACTCCCATCGAACTGGCCAGCGTTCTGCAAGCCGCCACCGCCCTCAGCCGCCTCGGCGACTCATCCCTGCAACTTGACCTGCGCCTCGAACTCCGCGGCGATGTGAATGAGCATTCGGTGAATGTATCGCTCAATCAGCTGAAGCAGAGGGTGGCCGGGTTGAGGGTCGAGGATAGTGGGGATGGGAAAAGTTAAAGTATGGAGCCCCTAGGCATATGCATGTAATATTTGACAATGCGAAAATGTTGCCAACAGGTCGCCCACTAATTTGTCTCGCCGATTTGCTAAGGCAAATCGAATATCCATTTCAAGAGAAAAATCCATGCACTCAGAGTTTGCTTATTGATCCTAAATCAGACTCACACATGGCTTTAGTCAAAGGGCTCAGAAAAATTCTCCCGTTTATTTATCGATCTTTAGAGCAAAATATACAAATATTGATGAGATATGGGATGAACTTTGCAAATGCAATTCCCATACCAACTTCATTTTCTTTTCAATTCGCGCATGCTGGAGAGATTTTAGCTTGTGCCTATTATGAAGAATGCGAAGATGTTCTGATACCAATTTATAAATGGCGATTAAACACTTCAAATAATCAAAATCAATTGGGGATGGATCTGATTGGGTTTAAATTTTCTCAACCATCCCCAGAAGTTTATTTGATAGCAGTTAAGACAACCGTATCAGGCGAAGATGGGAAAACGCCGTCCGTAGTTTACAGTGCAATAAACGAATTAAAAACATATTTGTCTGCAGGCAAAATAGATGATGATCTTGAAATCATCGCCGCTAACGTTGATGGAGAAGTCAAAAAAACATTTCTGGATTGGTACGATCCCTATTCTCAAGGGGTTCCAATCTACAAACCGTCACTTATAGTTGCACCCTCAATAGTAGCCGAAGAAAAATATTGGAAAGATGAATATGCTTTACCGGCAATGCGACATGACTTTGGAGTAAAAGCAAAGGTAAAAGTTATTACCGTTGAAGAAATCGAAAATTTGGTTCGCCAAGTGTATGTTGAGGCAGCTAATGGTAAGTGACCAAGAATACAAAAGGTGGTGGAACTCTTCTGAACTCGATCTACCCCAAGAATTGATCGCTGATCAGAGAATGTTAGAAGAATTCAGGTTGATGATGCTAATTGTACAGAAACAGCCTGAAACTAACCTGGCAGTTGAAAAGTTACAACGTGCCGCTTCACTTCTCGAAATGGCTGCTGTAAATGGTGATTGGGGAGAAAAAACAAATCAAATTTGGGAAACTGTTGCGTTAATTCACGAATCTATTGGGGTAGTTGAACCGACTCGTAGAAACTACGAGTGGTTATTGTCCGCATTATCATGGCAAATTGCTCGGATGCCATCTATTGGAGCATCATTAGCATCCCAAATCATTTCATCAACCAAAGACCCTATTGAGAAAATTATCGCGTCTTTTTCTCAACGGAATTTCAATATTCTGGAACTTGTTTCATCAGAGACTTATCGATTAGCAACGCTTTCAGATCAACGATTTCAAGAAGAAAATAATTGGGCGGAAGCGATATCAGCAGGATTGTTATATTCTTTGTCCAGTTACATGACCCAATTAACCAGGTACATTAATTTTCAGGAACAAGAAATTCTACCTAGCAAAGAACATCTGGATGCTTTTTTAGAGCTCGCAAGAAATTCTGGCGCAACCCGTTATTACCGGATTGGAAAACTGTTGTCAAGCGCAACATTACAGTTTATATCCACCAGTAGCCGGTTGCAAATAGATCAACTTAATACTCTAACACCTGCTACTCGTTCAAGACTACATATTTACTTGAAGAAGTACCCAGAGTTATGGCCTTCGCAACAGGATGCAATTGCCAAAGGATTACTTGACCAAAACAAGAAACATTTTGTTGTATCAGTCCCTACCAGTTCAGGGAAGACTCTATGTGGTGAAGTGGCAATTATTCAACACTTAACAGACCATCCTGATAGTGTTTGTTTTTATGTAGTACCAACTCGCGCACTCGTCTCAGAAAAGAGTCTGGATCTTGATGAAAAATTTCGTGATTTTGGTTATAAGGTGGCAGGGGCCACAAGTGCTTTGCAAAGAGACCATGAACTAGAAGATTCTGTTTTACA
>CAIQJJ010000335.1 GCA_903872065.1 uncultured Anaerolineales bacterium
CAAGACGAAACGGATGATGAACTGTACGGCTCGGACGGCAATTTTGTTGCCGCCGGCTACTTCGTCCGCACCCATCTACGGGCCGGAGGACAGGATTCCTGCGATACTTCCAGCCCTCAGATAACGGTGTGCCTCCCGTTAAGCGCCTGCCATGAGAAGTTCTGTCCGGGCTGCCTCTAGGCTGAACAGTTCCTGCCACTGTTTAGATAAAAAAAGGAGACCTATATGAACACTCAATTAAAAACCCAAACCATGCAAGTCCAAGAAGAAATAGACGAAACGGATGATGAACTGTACGGCTCGGACGGCAATTTTGTTGCCGCCGGCTACTTCGTCCGCACCCATCTGCGGGCCGGAAACGGACAGGATCCCTGCGATACTTCCAGCCCTGCTGTCCCCGGCACGAGCACGATTTGCTCATCATGCTCATAGATGTCTTGCAATGGCGGGCGCAAACCCAGCCTGACCAACTGGCCTACACGTTCCTTTCGAATCGCGGGCAGCAAGAATCTGCCTGTACCTATCGAGACGTGTATCAACGCGCCAGCGCGGTTGGCGCTGCTCTCCAGTCTATGGACATGAGCGGTGAACAAGTGATGTTGTGCTGCCCGCCAGGTTTGGATTTTATCGCGGCCTTCTTGGGCTGTCTGTGTTCTGGGGCGATTGCCGTACCCTGCTATCCGCCGCACCGCAACAAGCCCAATGTTCGCCTGAAAGCGATTCTGGTGGATTCGCAAGCCAGGGCTGTGCTGACTACTGCGCATATCCTGGAAAACTTGCATGAGTATTTCCCTGAACCAGAGATCAGGAACGGCCTGGTATGGCTGGCTATTGACAAAATTGGGGCTTGGACCGATGGGTTCACCCCTGCCAGCCATGACCTGGCCTTTCTTCAGTACACTTCAGGCTCCACATCCACACCCAAGGGCGTCATGGTCAGCCAGGCGAACCTGATGTACAACTTGAAGGCCATCGAGCAATGCTTCGAACATACGCCTGAAAGTTATGGGGTGATCTGGCTGCCGCCTTACCATGACATGGGTTTGGTGGGCGGGCTCTTGCAGCCGCTTTATGTTGGCTTTCCGGCCGTTCTCCTACCGCCGGTGGATTTTGTCAGCTTTCCCTATCTGTGGCTCCAGACCATTTCTCACTACCGCGCCACGGTCAGCGGCGGCCCAAACTTTGCTTACGATTTGTGCGCCCGGACTGTGACGCCTGAACAGAAGGCCGCTCTCGATTTGAGCAGTTGGAAGGTTGCTTTCAATGGCGCTGAACCTGTATGCAGTGAGACGTTGGATCGCTTCGCAGAAGCTTTCGAGTCATGCGGCTTCCGGCGGGATGCATTTCTCCCTTGCTACGGGTTGGCAGAAGCTACGCTGATCGTTTCAGGGGGTGCGCGGGTGTCCCGCCCCATCGTGCGACGTTACGATAGGCAATCGCTGCAGCAAGGACATGCCATCCCGCGAGAAAGCCGGGCAGGATGTCCAGGCAATGAATCGACTCTCGATGAGACGATAACGCTGGTCGGCTGTGGGCAAAGCCTGGCAGGGGGGAAAATCATCATTGTTGATCCCGAATCGCGGCTGCCTTGCGCCCCTGAGCAGGTGGGAGAAATTTGGATCTCAGGCCCTGGCATTGCTCAGGGGTATTGGGGGAAGAGCAAAGAAACTCAGGAAACATTCCATGCTTACCTGGCTCATACCGGCGAAGGGCCCTTTTTGCGCACAGGGGACCTGGGTCTGATGCAAGACGGAGAATTGTTTGTAACCGGGCGGCTTAAGGATGTTATTATCATTCAGGGACGCAATTATTATCCTCAAGATATTGAGTTGACTGTTGAGCAAAGCCATCTGGCTTTGCAGCCTGGGGGTGGAGCAGCATTCTCTTTGGATTCAAGCAACGAGGCGCGGCTGGCGATCGTGTATGAGCTGAAGCTATCGCATCGCAAGGTAGATGTCGAGTCGGTCGCGCAGGCCATTCGCCTGGCGGTAAAGGTCCATTACGGGTTGGAAGTGGATATCGTTGCCCTGGCAAAACCCGCCCATGTGCCCAAGACTTCAAGTGGCAAGATACAGCGCTACCTGTGCCGGGCGATGCTCCTGGATGGCAGTTTGAGTCTCATTGGCAGTAGTATTTTGTCTGGCGTTGTTCGCGAGACCGTTATATAATCAATCCGGTCTCGATTGCCGAGGCTTAAACGTAACGGTAATACTATAAGGCGCGAAGTAGAAGTAAAATGATCGTCAAAATATTTCGTCTGTTAGTCCTGGTCGTTTGGCTATCCCTTCTACCAGCATTAACGGCCTGTAATACGTCTCCTCTACCGATTTCTGACAGCCTGGAGCGGATCATTCAGCGCGGCAAGTTGGTGATTGCTACCGATCCCGTCTATCCACCCCAATCCGCAAAGGTCGAAGGGGAGATACGACCAGTCAATACACGATGCTCCCCCACCGAGTTTACCGCCAACCAGTTTACCGGTTTCGATGTGGATGTGGCGGTGGAGCTTGCCAGACGGTTGGGGGTTGAGCCTTGTTTTGCAACGCCCTACTGGGATCAGATCACCGCCGGCAATTGGGGCGATCACTGGGATATTCATGTTGGCTCTATGTCCATTACCAGCGAACGGATGGAGATTTTTTATTTCCCGCAGCCCTATTACACCAGCCCATCCGCCTTTTTTGTGCAGCAAGATGATGATCGTTTTATGCAACCAGCCGATCTGGCGGGCAAGAAAATAGGCGTTTGCCTCGACTGTTCTTATCAATATTACCTGGAGGGCTCGCTCGAACTGCCGGGTGTCGAAATGGACTTCGTTGTCAAGGATCCCATCATCGTCGCTTACAACGACGAAATGGCCGCTCTGGAAACGCTCAGCCGTGGGCGAGGCCGGCTGGATGCGATTCTGACTGCCGAGGTCAGTGGGGCAGACGCCATCCACAGCGGCATGGCTCTCAAACAACTGGGGGAAGCTGCGTATAATACTTATGTGTCTGTCGCCATAGATAGGAGGAACAACCGTAACCAACTGCCCTTCGTCCAGAAGATCAACGAACTCATCCAGGAAATGCACCGCGATGGTTTCTTGCGAGAGTGTTCGTTAAAATATTATGGAATAGACCTGGCGACAGCCGCCGGCCAGTTTGACATTACCAGGTTGGGGCAAATTCCATAAGCAAAAAGATGAAAAGAAAGGCCATCAGGCAGGAACGGGGGCGATTGTTGGGTCTTTCCTTACGGTAAGGTCGAACCCGGAAAGCTGGCCTCCAGAGTTCGCGTCTGTCCGCCAGTTTGTACCGTGTCGGTCAGAACTGCCTCGCTTAGATTGGTATCGGTCAGATTGCACCCGCTCAAAGTGACGCCAGCCAGGTAGGTGTTTTTTAGATTCGCCTGCAACAGGTTAACACCCCCGATCATAGCCGGGTAAAATTTTTCATCTTGAAAGTCGGCAAAGACAGCGTTTTCCAGGTCTGCTCCGATCAACACAGCACCGTTGATCCAGGCGCCTCTCAGGTAAGCGTTTCTGATGTCCGCCGATGTCAGGCGAGAGCCGCTCAAGTCGGCGTCAGTCAAGACAGCGCCATTCAGTGTGCAGAGAGTCAAATCAACGCCGCTCAAGGTGGCCTGGAAAAGATCTGCACCGCTAAGGGTGGCCTGGATCATGGTGCTGCCTCTCAGATCGGCGTTCGTCATGGATGCCCCATTCAACATGGCTCCCGAAAGGTCTGCCCCTCTCATACGCGCTCCCTTGAGTTTGCTCCCTTCCAAAGAAGATTGGAACAAACTTGCCCCGGTGAGGTTAGCCCCCCTTAAGTCAATCCCATTCAGGTTCGTCCCATCAAGCGTGACGCCGATCAAACGGGCATCTTTGAGGATCGTCCCCACCATGTTGACATTGGTGAGTGATACGCTCGTCAGCGACGCCTCAGTCAGATCGGCAGCGCCCAGGTCGGTTCCATCCAGTGTGGCTCCAATGAGGTGCGCCTTTCTCAGATCGGCGCCAGTTAAAACAGCGCCGGTCAGATTGGCATTGTTGAGGCTTGCGCTTTGCAGGTTGGCGCCTCTGAGGTCTGCCTCCCTCAGGTTCGCGCCATCCAAATTGACCCGGCTCAAGTTTGCCTGGCTAAAAATCACCCCTTGCAGATTGCTCCCTTGCAAATTTTTGCCGCTCAGGTTCACACCGGCGCAGTTCGGAGAACAGTTCAACGGAGATGCACAGCCGGCGAGCGCCAGGGCGAGAGCTGCCAGGAAAAACCAGAAACCTGGTTTCTTGACCAGTGGCAAAGAGAAGTGCATCCTATTCATTTTCATTCCTCCACCAGCGCCGCACAAGAAGGGATGGTAAAGCTGGCGGGCCAGCGTGTCTGTGCATTATAGCGGGCGCCGCACAGGTTGGCATCTTGGGCCAGGCTGGCCCGCCCGGCTTCATTGAGCATGGTGATGACGCTGTCGTGGTCTATGATTGTTGTATTATTCAAATCGGCCAGCCAAAAGATAGCGCCCTCGATGTTCGCGTCGCGCAGGTCCGCGCCGCTCAAATCTGCACCAACCAGGTTAGCGCCGCTCAGGGTAGCGCCCAACAGACTGGCGCCGCTTAAATCAGCAGCGTAGAGGCTGGCGCCGCTCAGGTCTGCGCCGCTCAAATCGCTGCTGGTGAGGTTGGTTTTGTTCAGCCAGGCGCCGGTCAGAACAGCGCCGCTCATATAGGATCCACTGGCGTTTGCCCCGCTTAAAATAGCGCCGCTGAGGTCGGCGCCGGTCAGATTGACGCCGCTCATATTGGCGTTGCGAAAGACCGCTGCGTTGAGCTTCATGCTGCTCAGGTTGACACCGATCATCTCGGTCTCGATAAAATCAGCCCCTTTCATTATAGTCCCATCCAGGATCGCGCCGGTCAGATTTGCGCTGGTCAGGTTAGCGCCGGTCAGGTCTGCTGAACTCAAATCGGTGTGATCCAGTCGGGCTTTGCTCAAATCGCTCCCGATCAAAAGCGCCCCGCCCAACTGACTGCCTTTCAGGTTGGCTTCGATCAAAATTGCGCCGCTCAAGTTGGCCTGGCTCAAATTGGCTGCCTCCAGGCGGGTTTTACGCAGGTTGGATTCCATCAAAAAGGATAGACTCAGATTGACGCCGTTCAAATCTTTACCGATCAGGTTGACTCCAATACACTGCGGAGGGCAGCCTTTCGGCAGCGTTGAACCGCAGCCAACCAGGGAAAACGAGATGACAAGCATCACCAGGTATAAAAATGAATTTTGTTTCCAGGGCATTATGTTCTCCGTGAAAGGTGGAAAGTGGGAGGCATCTTGAGCCTGTCGAAGGATGGGTAGGATATCCATCCTTCAAAAATTGTTTCAAGGTTCAGGGGTAGGAGTCGGTGTGGGCGACGGCGTGTCTGTGGGGGCAGGTGTAGCCAGGCTGGTGGATGAGGTCGTTGTGGGCGATCCCGGAGAACCGGATAACATGGTTGGCAGCGGCAAGATATAGGGGTTGTCGTTTGGCACCAACATTACCTGAATGCCAGGGGATAGTTTATCTACATAGCGCAGCGTGATCAGATCAGGATTCAAACTCAGGGAATCTGCCAACAGCCTCAATGCGTCTGCTTCTGCCTGGGCTTTGATGCGCGTGGCCTCGGCGTCGGCGATGGCAATGGTCTTGATCTTATCCGCCTCGCCGGCTGCCAGCTTGCGGATCTGCTCGGCTTCGTGTTGTTTTTGGATAGATTGCTGGAGGGCAACCTGTTTAAGCTCCACTGCGGTGGCATATTCAGGGGAGAAGGCAATGTTGCGCAGCAAGAAGTGATCCAAAATAAAGCCCTTATCGCTCAACCACTGGCGGGTTTGCTCATCCAGGTCTCGTTCCAGATCAATGCGTTTGGAGCTGTTGACTTCATCCACCGTATATTGAGATACCTGAGTGCGGACCAGGCTGCGGATGGCCGGGCGGACGAAGTCTTCGATATACCGGTTTTGCCAGTCAATGTGAATGCGGATGACTTGCTCCGGGTCAATCTGGAAAATGACTGTGCAATCCAAAGACACTGCCTGCCCATCAGAAGTGCGAGCGGAGATCGAATCATCGCCGCGATTTTGGCCTTCGGTCGGCGTGGCCGACATCGTATAAGTTTGCCAATAGACAGGGTAAAGGGTGACTTCTTCGAGCAAGGGGGCAATCCAGTGCATCCCTGAGCGTATGGGACGATCACGATAGCCCTCTGGTTTTAGCAAAGAGATCACCACACCCACATGCTGCGGTTCGATGAACACCAGGCTGGAACTGAGCAGCGAAATCGCGATAACGAAAAACAGTATCAGGTACAAAAAGCGCAGTCCAAACAGCTTGCGCAAGGCGGCGCCAAATCCTTGTTGCAGGATCGTGCGTACCAGATACACGATGACGAAAAAGCCCAGCAGCAGCCAGGCGGCAATGGTGATGATATTAAGGAGGCGATCCAATAGCATAGAAGTTTTCCTTTTTTATGGGTGTGCGACCACCACTAAAGCAGCCGCGCGCCGACGGGCGCAATCCAGGGCAAGGGAAAGGTTTTCTGGGTCAAGGGCGCCAAAGCTCTCATCCATAATAACCAGGTCGGCGTTTTGCAGCAAGGCACGGGCAATAAAGACCCGGCTGCGCTCGCCGTGCGAGAGCTGCCAACCGTTTTCACCCACCATTTGCTGCCAACCGGAGGGCATGCGGGACAACAAATCGCCCAGGCCCAACTCCTGGCAGATTGTTTTTGCTTCTTGCAAATCACGGGCAGTGGGCGGCCAATGCCGGCCCATAAGCAGGTTAAAAGCAAATGTCTCGGTGAAAATGTGGTTCTCGTGAAACTGTGGGGCAATCACCACACGCCGCCGCCAGGCAGTGCTGCCCAAAGTCTGCCAGTCGTAGCCGTGCAACAGCAAAACGCCCGACTCGGGCTGGCGCAGCCCGGCCAGGATGGCCGCCAGGGTTGTTTTACCGCCGCCAGAAGGCCCTTCTACCAACCAATTCTCGCCTGGGCGGATTTGCAGGCTGCAATCTTGCAAAATCAGGCGGCCGCGATCACGGTAGCGAAAGTTTATATTCTTTGCCACCAGGAGAGGCTTTCTCTCGTCGCCAGATGCCTCGCCGGGCGGCGTAGAAGCGGGCAGACTGCTTTCTGGCAGCCAGACTTTTGGCGCATCGCCGGGCCGGGCGGCAGCCTGGAAAAGCGGCGCAACCTGCTGCCAGGTGATGCCCAACTGAATTGCGCTTTGAACACCCATTTGGATGACTTTGAAGGCCTGATAAGCCAACATGACTCCGCCCAGGCTGACGGCCAGCCTGACCATATTCCCCGGAGCAACAAGTATAGACGGGATCATGCCAGCCAGTCCGACCACCAACCACGAGCCTGGCAGAACCATCAAATAGTTTGAATATTGGTCAAAGCGAGCCGATAAATCCTGGTAATGCGCCAGTTCCTGGTCTTCGCCGGTGTGCCATTGGCGAGGGTCTTCTTGCGCTAACCGTGTGCGGTGGCCCACCATGCCCTCGACCAGGGTATTGGTCATGGAGCGAAAGCTTTCTGTCCAATTGTTCCCGCTGTGATAGGCTTTCACACTGACCCACAGGGTGAGCGCGATCCATGCGACCAGCGTCGCGACTTGTACCCAGCCGGCGACACCCTGAGATAATATCCAAACCGAAACGCCCAGTTGGATTATAGAAATGATGGCCAGCAGGCCGCCCTCCATCGCCAGCATCTCGACGGCTTCTGATTCCATCACCCGGCCCAGAAACTGGCCAATGCCCTCATGGCGCAGCTCATCGGGCTTCATCTTCAGCGCCCCAAACAGCAGTCGCTGCTTGAACAACGCCCCACTCCAGATAGATATCTGGCTTTGTGACCAACTGACGAGCAATTGAAAGGGAATGATGGTCAGCAGCACCAAAGCCCAGGCCCACAACCAGGCCGTCTCGAAGGGCAGGATGCCCATCCCACCTTGCCCGTCAAACGCACCGCGCCCGATGAACCACCAGGAAAATACCGTCAAGGCCTCCTGAATAAGATAGGCAACCCAAAAAGCCAGCAGCGGCCGGCCCAGGCGACCCAGGCGAGCTTGTTGGCGCAGGCTAACGCCCGGCGAAACGCGCAGCATCCAACCAGCACGAATATGTAAAGATCTGAACTGCTCTTCCAGCAGCACCCGGCAAGCACGCTCCCGGCGGGTTTCTGGAATCCCGGCTTTATCCATCAACTGATTGGTCGCCTCCATCCAGGGTGCGATCAAAGACATGTTCAATGCGTCGCGCAGCGATGCCAGGGCAATGCGGCGCACCTTCAAGTCTAGCTCCAGCAGGGCCGGGCGGCGTCCGCCGGCCAGCAGCACCAGGAAGCGGGGCTGTGCATCCGGAGCGTAATCGGGCAGACGTAAAATAGCCGGGGCGGCCCTGGCAACCATGCTTTCCGTCTCGTCGAAGAGCGAAGCGATTGGCTCAGCCTCGATGCCCAGGCGCGCAGCAGCCGAATCTATCCAGGCTTCCAGGCTGGTCTCATCCCAGGTGCGCGCCATCTCCGGTAGCTTTCTTTCCGACGCGAGCGGTTCCCCCTGTGCGATCAGCCCCGTTCGGTGAGCAACGGTTTCGATGGCCTCGTCCAATCGTTCTATGGGCCATGCCAACGGTTCCAGGTCAAGCAGCTTGATAGACATATTTCTAATTTAACCATACTCGTGTGACATTTGCGTGACGGACTTTCGGGCGCGTGAAACAATAAAAATTAAAAAAGTAAATGAGCTATTGTGGCTGTTATGTCACGCGTTTGTCACACAATGTCGTTATACTTTAGAAAGTGTGTGTTGTCACGCGGCTTCTTAATTACTTAACCCTTAAGGAGGTACTCTTTCATGCTGATCATCTTACTTGTTCTTGTTCTGGCATGGTTGGTTTGGATTGTTCTCAAACCGGCCTGGCTGCCAAAACCACCCGAAAATCGGGTGACTACCGCTATCGCCGATGGAACGTCTACGACAGTATCTACCGCTAAAACCTTTGGCAAAACGGCTGCTGCTAAGACGGGCAACTGGCTCAGCCGGGCTAAATCGCCTTTCCAAAAGCACTATGAGTCAGGGAAGCAGTTGAAAGCCTGGGCCGCTGAGGCCGAGCTGGCCAAAAAGACTGCTCAAGATAAAACCCTGCCCGAAGAATCGGTCGGCCTGACGACCTGGTTGGCTGGCCTTTCGGATGAGCAGGCCGCGCATTTTGCCAATGAGCTGGCTGCATTTTGCCGCTCGCAGAACCTGGCCCTGGCCTGGCTGTTCGACGCTAAGACCAGCGATGAGATCAAAGATATTCTTGAATCGGTGGTGATTTTGTATAGCCTGGCGATCTGGAAGGGACGCAAGGCCCAGCCAATAGCAGCTTTCCACGCCTGGCAAACTGCCCCCAAGAAAGAAGAAAATCGCATCTTTGCTCGTAAACTCTACATCAAAATCGTGGAGGCCGGCATGGCCAATTCACCTGCCGAAATGTTTCTGGCCTCTGAAAAAGAGCGCGAAGCACATATCCTCAAGGCCATTCAAGATGCAGCCAATCAAAACCGCGCGGCAGTGTTAGCCCTGGCGGCGGAGGCGTATGCGACTGGCGAAACGGCCCACCACGAAAAAAAAACGGCTGTGAAGAAGACCCGCAAGCCGACAGACTCCCCCAAACAGACACCATCGGTACAAGCGGCTGAAGTCACCGTTTAGTCCGGTTGATGAAAAGGAGATTTCCCTATGAAGATCAAGACAAATTTGAAAGTTGGCAAAGGAACGCGTAATTTTTTGAGCGGGGCAGGAGATTTCCCGCGCTCTGCCGGGCAAAAGACCACCTCGCTGCTGACCAAAATAAAAGATACGCTGAGCAATGCCAAGTTTTGGACATGGCCGTTTTAAGCGGTGTCCAGAAGGCAGCAGTGGTAGGGATGGGCAGGATGCCTGTCCCAATTGCTTGTGGTTGAAGGCTGTTTTATGATTGACGATAACAAAGTTCACCCTTATAACACCATTCAAGGTAGCATGAAAGTCCGCACTGCCCTGAGGGCCGGCAAACCGTTGGGCGATCAGGTCGCCGATTTGATCCATCTGACCGGCCTGGATAATTTCTCCAATCTTTACACTCAGATCACCGGCAAAGACTGCGGCTGTAAGCAGCGCCAGGAATGGCTGAACAGGCTGTTTCCGGGCTAAATAGTCTGTAAACGAAGTTTTATGGTACTTCCACCAGGAAAAACCGCAAACAACTTTGTTGACAGTATACGAAACCTTTTTCAAAACATTGTGATAAGGAAAAACAAAATGAAAATCAAAACAAACCTCAAAGCTGGCAAAGTTGTTACCTTAAGTGTAGACCTGAGTAAAATTTCGCAACTTCTTGCCTCGGCGCAAAAGATTGTCGGCGTCTCCACTCCGGCTGCCAGGAAAGCGACGAAATAATCTCGCAATACAGGTTATTTCCCGTCTTCTCTTACCCGTCCGTCTTCAACCCACAGCCGCCGCCAGGGGGCGTCGCTCCACATCTTTTGGCGCACGGCGGCTTCAGCTTCTAGCATAGTCCGGTAGTGCGACTCCGGCCGGGCGGCCAGCTCGGCCGGAGCGCCATCTTCGACAACCTGGCCCTTTTCGATCACCAGGACGCGCTCGAAACCCTGCGTTTCGCTAACGTCGTGGGTAATGCAGATCAAAGTAGCCTCCCGCCAGAACTGGCGGGCTTTTTTCAACAGCGAACGGCGCTGAGAGCGATCCAGGCCGCGAAAAGGCTCGTCCAAGATTACCAGGCGCGGGCGAGCGCGGTTCATGGCCCGCCCCAAACGCACTCGCTGGCCCTCGCCGCCCGAAACCAGCCCGCCGCCCTCTCCCAACACGGTTTGTAGACCATTTTCCAGCCGCTCGAAAACACCAAACAGATCAGCGTCTTCCAGCAAAAGACCGCCCTCGGCTGTCGCGTTAGCGTCGTTGCCGTAGGTCAGGTTTTCCAGCAGGGTGCGGTTCCAAATCTGCACAGCCGGGTCCACCCAGGCGGTAACGCGGCGCAGCGATTGCAGGCACTCGCCAGCCAATCGCTGCCCATCTACCCGGCATTCGCCGCTGAGCGGGCGATGCCAGCCCAACAGCACACCGACCAGGGTGGATTTGCCAGCGCCAGAGGGGCCAACCACCGCCAGGTGCTCACCGGGCGACAGGCTGAAATTGACCTCAGACAGGATGATGTGACCACCAGCCTGGACAGCAATCTCGCGCATCTCGATGGAAACGCCTCTCTTCGCAGGCGCAGCGACCTCGCCGGTTGCCGATGGGGCCGATGCTTCATCTCCGCCAGGGGCCGAAGACTCTTCTTCCGGCGCGCCGAGCGGCTCCAGGATGCGCAGAAGCGAGTTTCGCAACATAGGGTATTGCTGAATCTGCTGCGCCAGAGATTGTCCCAGGGCTGGCAGATTGAGCGTCCAATAAAACAGCAGCAAAACCCCACTGTTTGCGCCGCCCCGGGCAATATAGTCAAAGACCACCCACACTGCAAAAACGGAATAGAGCAGCGCCCCAATCCCTTGCAGCAAAACGGCTGCCTGGGCCAGGTCCAGGCCGGCGCGCATCCATTCCACCAGCAAGCTCTCATGTTCGCGGCGGAAGGTGCGCTCGGCGCTGTGGGTGCGCAGAGGAATCAGGCCTAGCATTGCATCCAGGTAAAAGCGGCTGAGCGCACCGGTGTGAGAGCGCAGGCGCAGGTCGCGCTCATCCAGCACGCGTTGTGCGCCAAGAGCCAGGACAATGAAGGCCAGGGTTGACAGAAAGGCCAGGGGGGCGCTGTCAGGCTGCAGCCAGATCACCCCAAAACCGGTCAGAATCAGTTGGAAGAAAGTGCTTAACAACTGAAAAGCCAGGATCGGCAAGAAGCGCAAGGTGCGTAGCGCGTGGGCGCGTTGAGTCATATCCGAGGTCAGGCGGCTGTGAAAGTAGCGGTCGCTCAGGCGGGGGAGTTTGATCAGAAAGGCAATTCGCAAGCGGGTTTCCAACCGCCGCCCAATCCGCTGCATGGTGGCAGAGACGGGTATTTCGAGCATCACGAGGACCAGCAAAAAGGCAAACACGGCCGCCAAAGCGCCAATGCGTTGATCGAGATGGGAAAAGCTTTGCGAAATGCGCAGCAACCCTTGCAGCAGCAAGCCCTGAATGGCAACCCCTAGCGCCGAAACGCCAAAAGCGGCGGCCAGCAAAGCAGGCGCCAGCAGTCCATCCTGGCGCAGAGCATGCCAGACAGCCCGCTCCGGGTTGAGCGGTGGTTCGTTGAGTGCAGCCGCCAGCTCGGGAGCAAGAGGCTGCACGCTCTCGCCTTCAGGCGAATCTTCCTCCACCGCCCGCTGCCCAAACACCCTGACCATGACTGCGCCGCGCAATATCACGTATTCTTCGCCGTTCTCTTCGGGGCCAGCTTCTGCTGACCAAAAGGTGGATGGGATGAGGAAATCCTGCTCTTTGCCGTCTGCGTTCTCTGATCTGGCAGCAGCATCCAGGCTGTTGGCGATCAATTGCGTCAGCAGGTTGTTGGCTTCGACGCCGACCTCCGCCCCGCCGGCGCGCACCAGGGCAGACGTCAGGCGCACCGCCGCGTCAAGCGTGGCCAGGCCATGCCAGGTGGGGTCCTTCTGCGCCTGGGCAATATGCTGTTCGATAGCATCCTCGCTCAAGCGCAGGTTGTGCAAACGTCGCCGCAGCGGGTTGAGAAAGCCGGCAGTTCCCGCCCACCTGCGCCAGGCCAGGGCCGGCGCCGGAAATTTGTGAATGTAAATGTCATCAAGGAAACGCTGGCGAGTCACCCAACGCCGGCCGGCGGCTGGATCCATCACTTGCACCCATGCACCATGCTGGCTCCAGGCGACTACAAAGTGGGTCAGTCCGTTGGGCAGACGCGTGACGATCATCGCCGGCAGGGCATGGGTTTCTTCCAGCAGCACATGATCAACCGGCAACATCACCTGTTCGGCGTTTAGCCCCAATTGAATCGCCAGGTCTTCCAGGGTGTCTATCGAAGTCCCGTCTACAGATGTCTGGCAGGCTTCGCGCAGGCGTCCATAGCTGGTATAGATGCCAAAACCTTCCAACAAGGCTTTTAGCGAGGCCGGGCCGCAGTCCATTTCGGAGGGTTGCACCACCTCCGGGATAAAGAAACGCTTTCCTGTTTTTGGGGGTTCTGGCCGTGTCTTCGGCGGGGTCATTGATGTGTATTCCCGTCGCCCAATCGCTGTCTGGCGCTGCGCAGCGCCAGAACAGCAGGTGACACGATTTCCACTTCCACCCTCACTTCACCAGATAACCCAGGTTGGTGCAAGGCTTCTACTGTGGAAAACAGATATATTTCGACTGCGCCTTGTCTGTTGGCGGGGATTCTCAGCACTTCTGCTGAAAGGGTTTGTTCTGCCTGCCCGGCGGTCGCAGCCAGGCGCAGGGTGGCTTTTTGGCCGGGCAAGATGCGAGCCAGCGTATCAGGCGGGAATGTGACCGATAAGGCGCCATCTTGTTGCACCCGAAACTCGCGACTGGATTCATAGATAGGGATGCGCGCCAGGAAAAACCATACCATCCAGGCTGCCAGCGTTGCCATCAGGATGCTCATCCCTATCAGCCCCGGACGGAAGCTATCCTGATTCATCGAGCGAATGGAGCGAGAAAAAGCGATGGACATCCCTGCTACTATATCAAAAGAGCGTGACATTTGCGTGACAGCAATTCTCAGGATGGATGAGAATATGAACCGTCATCGCCTTCTTCAATCACCGGCTCCTGAGCCAGTTTTTCGGCAGCATAGGGACGCAGCAAGGGATGAAGCCCCAGGTTACCTGTGGGGAACTCTTGCAACATGGATTTGTCCGTGAGCGAAGACAACAAACCTGGGCCGGCCTTGCTCATCTGGATGATGAACTCCGCGGCGACGCCATTCTTACAAACGGATAGCTTTTTGACCACCTGGCGTTCTTCAGGGCTGAGCAATCGCCAGGAATAATCGAACACCACTCGCAGGCTGACGTGACGCGGCGGCGCATCGCGCCTGAAGTTTTTCAAAATATCTACGTTCTGCTTGAGGTGTTCCATGATCTCCTGGCAGGAAAAAACGTTCGTCCAGTCTGCAGCCAGTTCAATTCCCAGGGGCAGGCCATCCACCTGCTGGCAGATGTCCACAATGGCAGCGATATTTTGAGCATTCAGGCTGAAAGCGGGGTTGATGCAGCGTGCATGTTCAACAAAAAGCTGCACCGCGCCGTACTTCATCCATTCACTTTCTGATCCGTTCTGAATTATGGCGTCGCCATTGCTTTGGCGAGGGAAATCCAGTCCGCGGACCAAGATGACCTGCTCGCCGCGTATCCCCAGGCGTTGGCGCGATGTGGCAATTATCTTCAAGCGAGGGGCGTGATCGAGCAGCGATTTCACAAAGTCGGCGCGCTCGATCTGGCTTTCGAAATTGTCCAGCACAAGCAGCATCTCTTTGTCGCGTAGAAAATCATAAATCTGGTAGCGCCGGTGACGTGAATCATTGATCTTAATGCCCAGGGCATTCATCAAGGTATCTTCGAGGGTGTAGCTGGCCGAGGTATCTCCCAACAGCGACAGCCAGACGCCATCATTCCAGGCCAGCGCATCGTCGGCGGCCGCCCGCATCGCCAGGCGGGTTTTACCGACGCCGCCCGGCCCGATCAAGGTGATCAGACGGTAATCCTGGCTGCTCAAGAGTTTTGTGATTTGGGTCAGTTCAGCCTGGTGCCCGATAAAGGGCGTTAAAATGCCCGGCAGCGCCGCCGCGGAAAAATCTTGCAGGGTCAGCAAAGTGTCTTTGTGCTGTTTTTTGCCTTGCAAACTTTCCATCGGCTGCCCGCTGCGGATGGCCTGGGCCAATTCGATCGTTTCAGGTTCAGGGACAACATCCAGGGTGGCTAAAAGCCTGGCCTTGAATTCATGGTATCGCTGCATGGCCAGATTGCGTTGCTTCTTGATGGTTAGAGCCTCCATTTCGATGCGCAGCGCTTCTTCATCCAGCGTATCCATACGCAAAAGCTGGGCAGCGCAAGCAGTACTTTCGTCGAACTGCTGACGCTGCAAGTAATAGGAGGCGAGGGTATGCAGCGCCCAGACAACCTTTTGGCGCAAGTCGTTGCGAGTGGCTTCTAACCAATCGGACATTCGGGAATCATGGTACAGGATAACCCCCTCCAAGAAATCTCCCCGATAAAGCGCGACCGCCTGGGCCAATTGGGTCATGCAATCGCGGCAGGCTTGCAAACGGCGATGACGGTGATGTTGCGCCGTCGCGATCTTCACCTCAAATTCAGCCACATCCAACCAATAGCTGCTGGCGGTGTTAAATTGCATCGCTGACTGCGAGATGAGCAGGTAGGGCTGTGACCTGGTGTTATCGCCAATGGCGCGGCGCAGGCGAAGCAACGTTTGGCGCAGATTGACACTGGCCTGTTTTTCCGTATGATCAGGGTAGATCATGGCGGCCAGTTCGTCGCGCCGCTGCGGATTGAGCACATCCATCGCCAGGTAA
Organism: uncultured Anaerolineales bacterium; assembly: GCA_903872065.1. Lineage (GTDB taxonomy): Bacteria > Chloroflexota > Anaerolineae > Anaerolineales > UBA4823 > CAIQJJ01. The sequence goes on from CAIQJJ010000335.1 coordinate 15,544, forward strand.
GTCAACAACATCAGCGAATTAGCTACAACAAAATGCGCCTGCTTGCCATCCGGCAGGATGACATGAGGCGCTCCCAAGAAACACAGTTCCAGACGTTTGGTCGGTCTAATCATGACAGGTTCTCAGAACTGGTCACCGTACAACCCGCAGCGCGCGCCGGGCTGACGCCAGGGATAAAGGCAAACAAGGTCGCCAACATCGTCACTAACCACAGGCGATGTGAGAAAAAACGGACAATGATCTGTATGGTTCGGGGGAAAGATCGGTAGAAGGGAATCATGGCAATATACTCCTTAAACAACTATGCCAGATGATCCACACTCTGACAAGACAAGAATCCATCTGTTTGAAGTACAGATTTATGTATGGCGCAGCGAGGGTATGGAGAGTGACATCCAGGTATAATGGTTATGATTGTTATGCCCTCGATGCTCTTATCTTCTCCGGCCCTCGGATTTCTCCCCATCCTCTTGTTACACCTGGTCAGCATTGGATATCTGCTCACCCGGCGGGCAAAGACCGGTTCGACCTGGTGGTTCACGCTGTGGATGATTTCTCTCATGCTGCTGATGGCCTCCCAAGGCCTGGCGCGCCTGGTGTATGCCCCCGTGGGAGCATGGATTGATTGGTTGGGTATCCCTTGCGCCTGGTTTGGCCTGATCCCAGCCCTGCAGTTTGCCCATACTTTCCCGCACCCGTTCCAGCCACGCGAAGCGCGCCGGCTGCATTGGGTGGTTCTCAGCCTGGGCGGGTTGTTATTGGCCGTCACAGCCTGGGAAATGTTTTACTACCCCTGGATATTTCTCTATAACTTCACCCAATTTTGGTATCTCCGCGTCAGCACCGAAACGTTATCGTGGTTTTCTTCTACCACTATGCTGAATATACTCTTGCCCCTGGGCTATGCCTGGGTAACGCTGATCTGGGTACGCAAGACCGTTTATTTTACGCGCCGACAGGCCGAGGCGGATCAGAAGGTGCATCCTGGTGGAGTGCGCGGGGTTCTGGCTGCGCTCTGGCATCCGAAAGGGGGAGACGCCCAGGCAGCGCGCTCCTTTGCGGGAATTTGCGCCATCGTGCCAGCCGTGATACTGTTTTCAGCATTCGAGCAAACCGGGCTGCTGCCGACCGGCAGTTTCGCCGCCGCTTATATGCCCAGCATTTTCATTCTGGTGATTACCTACCTTAACTACAGCCGCGAACCATCCTCCCTGCTGGTCAAATGGGTCGGCATTACCCTGGTAGCCGTCCTGGTAATCCTGGAGGTAATGAATGGCATGGTCTTTGATCTCTATGTCCAAACCGAAGAGCAGGTGCGTCAATCGAATCTGAGTGTGACCGAGGCCTTGCTGACCTCGCCTGAAGGTTGGTCGGCGGACAAAACAGCGCAGATTCCAGCGCAAATTGTGTATATTGCCGAGCGCCCAGCCGTGGGGGGCATCTTCTCGCCTACGTATCGGATGCTGTTCACGCGTGCAACCGCTTCAGCGCAGGCGATAAGCGCTGAAACCTTGCAAGCCGAGGATGCGCGCCTGATGCAGCGGATTGAGCAAAACCTGTACGATGTTTGGTTCGAAACCCCCTGGCTGGGTTCTATCCTCCAGGCAGGGCAGCAACTCTCAACCCAGGCCTGGAATCAGATCACTTTTCCGCCGGGTGTGCCCAGCTATCGCGGCATCTATCACACCGACGGGCGGCAGCACTACATCCGTTACATGGTGGCCGCGCTGAATGGCGGCTCGCTCTACGAAGTTGGGTTTAGCTATCTGGAATATCGCCAACGGCTGCACCAGCGCGCATTAGGGCTGGTGCTGTTGATCTGGATCGGCAGTGGGGTGATTCTGATAGTGTACCCACTCTTTTTCCGCTCAAACCTGGCGCGCCCGTTGGCCGGGCTGCTGGCCGGCGTACAACAAGTCAATGCCGGCAGTTTGGAAGTCCGCGTTGAGGTTCACACCGAAGACGAAGTGGGTTTTCTGGCGCGTTCATTCAATAACATGGTGAGATCGTTGCACGACCTGAACGCCAGCCTGCGCCTGGAAATCAGCGAGCGCACGCGGGCCGAGGCGGCCTTGAGCGAGAGCGAAGCCCGTTTTCGCAATTTGTTTGAATATTTGCCGTTGAGCGTTTTTGAGGTGGAGATCGATCCAACGCAGAGTCGCAATGTGGGTTATGCTGCAAGACAAATGACGGGCCGCATTCTACGCGCCAACCATCGGGTAGAGCGCGTCTATGGCTGGACGGCGGTTGAATTATCGAACGCCTCCCTGGATAAGATATTTCCCCCACAAGCGATGGGCGACCTGTGGACATTGGTGGATGCTTTGCCAACTGGCCATGCCCCTCCGGTCGAATCAATCGGACGGCGGCGCAACGGGGCCATATTCCCCATTCGGGTCAGCGCCGCTACAGAAGCATCCTCAGCGCTGACGCCGATGATTCTGACCATCGAGGACATCAGTGATGAAAAGGCGCGCCGTTCGGAAGAACACGCCATCGCCGAAGAACGCCGCCGCATTGCCCGCGAAATTCACGATGGCCTGGCGCAAGACCTGGCCGCCCTGCGCCTGCGCGCCGACATCTGGCACACCCTGGTTGAACGCGATCCCGCCCGGCTGCATGATGAGTTGGATCGGCTGAAAGAGGTGCTTGGCCAAAATATCCGCGAAGTACGCCGTTCGATCTTTGCCCTGCGCCCGGCGACGCTGGATAAAATAGGTTTTGACGCCGCCTTGCAGAAATTCGTGTCCGATTGGGGCGAGCAGACACAGATACATGTCGAAATGCAGGTGACGGGTCAATCCACCAAACTGCCCACCATCCTGGAGCCGGTGCTGTTTCGGATCATCCAGGAAGCCCTGAATAATATCAGCAAACATGCTCAGGCCGATACAACCTGGCTGCGGTTGCAACTGGATGACCCGGCTTGTGTGCGCCTCTCTGTGCGCGACAATGGCGTTGGCTTTGACGCTGTCGCCTGGATGAGCGCCCGGCATAGTGATCATCTGGGGCTGGTGCAAATGCGCGAACGCGTTGAGGCATTGTGCGGCGAGTTTCAAATTACCAGCCAGCCTGGGCAAGGAAGCGTGATTCAAATTACTGTCCCTATGATTTCATCCCGGCTGGAAGGCGGTTCTACACGAGGAAGTTAACCCATGTCGAAAATTCGAGTCTTGTTGGCCGATGATCATCGCCTGTTCCGCGAGGGCTTGCGCCAGATTTGCGAGGTGATGGGCGATTTTGAAGTAGTGGGCGAGGCTACTCAGGGGCAAGAAGCGCTGGATCTGGCCTTGCGCTTGAAACCTGATGTGATCTTGATGGATGTGCGTATGCCAGGGTTAGATGGCGTTCAGGCTACGCGCCAGATCACCAAAACGCTGCCCACCGTCGGGGTGATCATTCTGACGATGTACCGCCAAGAGAATTACGTTTTCGAGGCCATCAAGGCTGGAGCGCGCGGCTATTTGCTCAAAGATACCGACAGTCATACGTTGATCGAAACCGTGTGCGCCGTCCAGCGAGGCGAAGCGATCATTGATCCGGGTATGGCGGCGCGAGTACTGGATGAGTTCCGCCGCGTTAGCCAGGCAGCGGCGGGCGCAGACGAAGCGACGAATCTCACCGAGGGAGAAACGGATGTGCTGCGCATGTTGGTGGCTGGCGAGGACAACAAAGCCATCGCCGCGCGCCTGAATCTCTCGGAGAATACGGTGTCCAACCGCCTACGCGATGTATATCAGAAATTGCATGTCAACAATCGCACACAGGCGGCGCTGGCAGCGTTGCGGCGGGGAATTGTCAGCCTGGACGAAGATACATAGATTTGTACCCAAAATAGATGGGTTTATGTCTTACGCGCTCGCCAACCTTCTGGCATAGTTGGCGATATGCGGCAGCAAGCCCACAACACCCATTCGATCCCCATTCTATTCCTCTGCCAGGATAATACTTTCCGCCTGACTTTGGCGGCCTGGCTTACTACCGCGCCGGATATACAGCCCGCCGAGGCGGGGAAGACAGATAGCTATCCTGGGGTGATTGTGCTGGGAATCAACCCACAGCACAGCGAAGATATTCAGAGTGTGACGCGCATCATCGCCCAATATCCCCTCAGCCGAGTACTCGTGCTAAGTCAGGGCGATTGCCCGGAAGCGCTGGTGATCAATGCTTTTCGAGAGGGTGTGTCGGGCTATCTGGCCGTTCCCTCCGACGAGGCGGCTCGCGCCGCGTTCGGCGAACAAGTTCTCCAGGCCATTCGCGTCATCCAGTGCGGCGGAGCCGTGATCAGCCCGCGCCTGACCGCGCATGTGCTACATGAAATTTCATCAAGGAGTTTGTCCTCGTGACCCCAGTCTCCCTACATCCTTTTTACAGTTCACCGCCCTCTCGAAGCACTTGTGGTTGGCGATGCTGCTGGCCGCGTTGTTCGCCTTCGCCGCGGGCATCCATCCAGCTTACGGCGCGGGCGCCGTAAGCTCTTGCGACGAAGCATCTCTCGTTGCCGCGCTTTCCGGCGGCGGCATTGTGCCAGAACAAGGTCAATGGCGCGTCTATTTTCTGGGTTTTGCGCGCAGCGGCTGGACGAGTGGCGCAATGGCTTACCAGGATCAAGTGAACCAGCAGCCGGTATCGGGCAAAAACTGGGTGACAGCCGGCTTGCGTTTGGTTACTCTGAAGCAGGTGGATACTGATCTTGCGGCCTGGTCAGCTTGAGGATTGTTTTTGAGTTTAAAAGCCGCACTCCCCATGCTGATAACATGGAGAGTGCGGCATGATGATATACGGAAATGCTGCTTCGCAAACCACCCCTATAGATGGGAATATTCCGTCATTTCCGCTGCTTTATTTTATGGGTGCATTCCAGGCAGGCCTAAATTTGTAGCCATACACCAACATCCCTCGCTCGTCGCCGTCTTCCCGGATGCGGCGGGTGACCATTTCGACCGGCATGCCGATCTCGACGGGCTGCGCGCCCAGGTCGGTCAGTTGGGCGGTGACGATGGGGCCTTCATCCAGTTTGATCAAGGCGACGGTGTAAGGGAGGTTGTTTTCGTAGCCGGCCGGGGCGTCGTAGATGGTGGTGTGGGAGTAGACCTGGCCGCGCCCGCTGAAGGCAAATTCGCTGCGCGCTTCCTGGCCGCATTCCGGACAGACGTCGCGCGGGGGGAAGATTTTGGCGTCGCAGTGCGGACATACCTCGCCGATCAGGCTGTAGCGTTGTTTTTTAAGTCGCCAATGACGAGAGATTTCCATAAGTGATTACTCCTTGCTGATGATATTGCCTACAGTATAAGAGAAGGCCTCTTTCAGGAGCTATCACAAGCGCCGGCAAGCTATCAATAGCTATCAAGTTTGCTGAAAACTAGCGAATGCCTTCTAATGAATGACTTCCAAAACATGGGCGACGGCAGTGGCGGCGGCCCCGCTCAAGCTTTGCACCAGGGCGCGCTGCGGGTGGGGAAGCTGGTTTTTGCCGGCCTCGCCGCGCAGTTGCAGCACAGCTTCGACGACCTGGTACAGGCCGGCCGCGCCGCCAGGGTTGCCGCGCCCTTTGAATCCGCCCAAGGTGCAGACCGGCAGCTTTCCATCCAGGGCAAGCTGTCCATCCTGCGCCATGCGCCAGCCCTGCCCCGGCGCGGCAAAGCCGGCCGCCTCCAGGGAAAGGGCAGCATAGGTAGAAGTCGAGTCGCACAGTTCAAAGAAATCCACGTCCTGCGGCAGGATGCCCGCCTGGCGACAGGCGCGCTCGACCGATTTCTGAGCGGCGCGCAGGAAGAGCGGGTTGGGGCGGTCGTGAAGCGCCAGGCGGTCGGTGGCCAGGCTGGCCCCGGAGATGCGCGCCAGGGGATGGGGCAGGGCCGCCGGCAGGCTGTCGCGCCGCGCCACGATCACCGCCGCCGCGCCATCCGCCCAGGGGGCAATGTCGAACAGGTTCAAGGGGTCGCAAACCATACCCGCCTGGGCGTAGCTTTCGGCATTGATCAGGTTGCGATACATGGCCTGGGGGTTGCCGGCGGCGTTGTTGTGCGCCAGGATGGGAAAAGCGCCAAAAGCCGGGCGCGGGACTTGATATTCGTAGAGATAGCGCCGCAGGAGTAGGGCAGCCTGGGCGTTGGGGGTCAGCCCCATAGCCGCCTCGTAGTCGCTGTCCAAAATGACCGAGGCGGCGGCTTCGACGTTCGGCCCGACCTGATCGGTGAATTTTTCGACCCCAAGCGCCATGGCGATGTTGACGCAGCCGGAGGCTACCGCCAGGTAGGCCAGGCGCAGGGCCGCCGCGCCGCCGGCGTTGCCCGCTTCAACCGCCGCCGCCTCAATCCCTGCCAGGCCAAAATCATCAGCCAGCAGGACGCCCAGGTGCGCCTGGTGGGATAAGACCGGGGCCAGCATATTGCCGACGTATAGGGCGTCGGGCTTAAGGCCGCCAGAGTCTTGCACAGCAGCTTTGTAGGCCAGGTAAGCCAGGTTTTTCAGGGAAAGCTGCCAGTGTTCGCCGACCGGCGTCTGGCCGATGCCGGCGATGACAATATCGGTGTTTTTAACCGCATCATTCATAAGAGCCGCCTCAAGCTTTTGTTATTTGACCATCAGTTTGCCGCGGTAGCGCACATAAGTGGCGTAATCAATCTCCGTGCGGCGGGCGATGTAATCCTGGGTCTTGGGGGCGCGGGCGCGGCGCTCATTGATCGCCGCGGTAACGCGCAGATCGAAGGCGTCGGAACCGGCCCCGGAGCCAAAGGAGACCATCAGGATGCGATCGCCCGGCTGCGCCACGTCCAGGACGGCGCTCAGGCCGATCATGGCCGCGCCGGCGTAGGTGTTGCCGATGACCGAGACGAGCAGGCCAGGGGCGATCTGCGCCTTATTGAAGCCCAGGGTGCTGGCGACTTTCTGCGGAAATTTGGTGTTGGGCTGGTGGAAGACCGCCCATTGGTAATCGGCGGCGGTAGTTCCCTGGGCCTGCATCAGCGCCTTGCCAGCTTCGCCGATGTGTTTGAAGTAGGCCGGCTCGCCGGTGAAGCGCTGCCCATGCTCAGGATAGTGCTGATATTCGCGCCGCCAAAAATCGGGCGTATCGGTGACGTAGGAATAGGTGGCGTCAATCACGGCCAGGGATTCTTCGGCCGGGCCGATCAGGTAGGCCGCGCCGCCGGCCCCGGCGGTGTATTCGAGGGCGTCGCCGGGCTTGCCCTGGGCGGTGTCCATGCCTATGGCAAGGGCATAATGCGCCATTCCGGAGCCAACCAGACCCATCGCCGCAACCATGGCCTCTGTGCCGGCCTTGCAGGCAAATTCCCAATCGCCGGCCTGGACGTGCGGCGTCAGGCCGAGCGCCTCGGCGACGAGGGTACCGGTGGGCTTGACGGCGTAGGGATGCGACTCCGAGCCAACCCACACGGCGCGAATTTCGTCCGGGTCTACGGCGGCACGCGCCAGGGCGTTGCGGGCCGCTTCCATAGACATGGTG
>CAIQJJ010000336.1 GCA_903872065.1 uncultured Anaerolineales bacterium
CTTCGACAAGCTCAGCGCGCCTGAAATGAATACATGAATACCATCAAATCGAAAGAATTAACCCCATCCAATGAATACCGATGCTAATTCCCTTGATCGCCGCGTTTTGCGCACCCGCGCCGCCATTCGCCAGGCGTTGGTGGAACTGATCGAAGAAAAAGGCTTCGATGCCCTGACGGTTCAGGATATCGCCAGCCGCGCCGACATCAACCGCGGCACCTTTTATTTGCATTACCATGACAAGTTTGATCTGCTGGAACAGACCGAACTGGAGATCATCCACGATTTTGAACGCATTCTCTCCCAGGGCGGTGTGATCGATCTGATTGACTTCAAGAATACGGAACATCCCCTGCCGGCAATGGTGGCGCTGTTCGAATACCTGCTCGAACGGGCGGCATTGATGCACGCCATCTTGGGCCTTAAAGGCGACGCCGCGTTCCAGATAAAGATTAAAAAAGCCCTGGAGATTAACCTGCTGAAGCCAGGCTTTCTGAACGGTCTGAAAAAAGAGAATTTCCTGGCGCCGCCAGAATATCTTCTCTCCTACATCCTTTCGGCGCACCTGGGGGTAATCCAGGTGTGGCTGCAAAGAGGCTGCCTCGAATCGCCGCGCGAAATGGCGCTGATCCTATCCAATCTATCGGTCAACGGGCCGCTGCGCGCGATTGGCCTTAACCTAGCGTGAAACTTAACAGGCTTCCGAAATCTCGGAATATCTCATCTTTACAGGAATGCTATGACTCCTCACCCAACCCCCATCTCTCTTGATCATGCACAGCTTCCCCGGCGCAGGCTGGCGCAATGGCTCACCGAACATGTCGAGACCCTGTTCAAGCTGATTGTCAGTGGAGGGGCGCTGTTGAGCTTTTATCCTCTCAGCCAGTACAGCTACATCCTGTTTCACTCGCTGGTCGAAATCTTCAGCATCATCATCGGCTGGACTCTGTTTGTCCTGGTGTGGAATTCACGGCGCTGGGCGCGCCGCCCCTATTTGCTGATGCTCGGCGCGGCGTTTGGCTTTGCCAGCGGGATCGATCTGCTGCATCTGTTCGCCTATAAGGGCCTGAACATTTTCCCCGGCTATGACGCCAACTTACCCACGCAGTTGTGGATCGCGGCGCGCTACTTGCAAAGCGTCTCGATGCTGCTGGCGCCGCGCTGGCTGCCGCTCAAGCCGCCGCGCGCCGCGCGCGGCGGCGACGATCAGCCTATGGAGCGCCGCCTGGCGGATTATGGCCTGATCCTTGCCTATGCATTGGTCACAACCCTGCTTTTGGGCGCGATTTTTCTGCGGGTCTTTCCCACCTGCTATATCGAGGGGCAGGGGTTGACGCCTTTCAAAATCGTCAGCGAGTATGTGATCAGCTTCATGCTGCTGGTTTCCCTGGGCCTGCTGTGGCGCAAGCGCGCCAACTTCGACCGCCGCTTGCTGAGTATGCTGATGGGAATGACGGTCGCCACCATCCTATCGGAACTGGCATTTACCTTTTACGTGGGGGTTTACGATCTTTCGAACCTGGTCGGCCATTACTGCAAACTGGCGGCCTTTTACCTGCTCTACCTGGCGGTGATCGAAGCCAGCCTGCAGCGCCCGTACGAGGCGCTGTTCAAAAACCTGAGCCAGCGCGTCCGCCTCTACCGCCAAATGTTCCTGGAACATTCGGCGGTCAAAATGCTCTTAGACCCCGAAAGCGGGGCCATTACGCAAGTCAATCACGCCGCGGCGCAGTTCTACGGCTACCCGGTCGAGGTCTTGCAGACGATGCGCATTGACCAGGTGAACACCAGACCGCGCGAGGAGATCCTGAGCGCCATGCAGCAAGCGCGCCAGCGCCAGTGCAACCATTTTTTCTTTCAACACCGCCTGGCGTCTGGCGATCTGCGCGAGGTAGAAGTGTATTCCTCCCCCATCCAAACCGAGGAGGGGGTGTTTCTGTACTCCCTGATTCACGACATCACCGCCCGCCAGCAGGCCGAGGAAGCGCTGCGCGAAAGCGAGGCCCGCTACCGGCGGCTGGCGCAGGAAAACGCCCAACTGCTGACGGAGGTCAATCACCGCGTGGGCAATAACCTGGCCATGCTGGCGGCGCTGGTGGAGTGGGAAATGGACGGCAAGGCGACGCCGGAGACACGGGAGGCGCTGGTGAAATTGCAGAACCAGGTGCAAAACATGGCCCGCGTCCACCAGCTTTTGAGCAGCGCGCAGTGGTCGCCGATGGATCTGGGCATCCTGGCCAGCGAGGTGATCCGTCACATCCTGAGCGCCTCGCCCAAGCACATTGAGTTCCAACTGCACTGCCCGGAAGAGTTGATCTACGTCAGCGCCAAACAGGCTTTCAAATTGGCGCTGATGTTCAATGAATTGACCATCAACAGCCTCAAGTACGCCTTCCCGCGGCGCGAGCGCGGGCTGATCTGGGTTGAACTGGCGACGGACGGCAAAGAGGCGCGCCTGGTTTTTGGCGATGACGGCGGAGGCTGGCCGGCGGAGACGCTGGCCAGGCAGAATTGGGACACCGGCCTGGCGCTGATCCAGGCGATTGTGGAGGTCGATCTGCGCGGCAAGATGAGCCTGCGCAACGCGGGCGGGGCGGTGCTGGAATGCACCTTTGCGCTGGATGCGGCGGCGCAGGCGCGCTAACCGGAGACCAGCACCAGCCGCCGCCCGCCGGTGATGGCCAGGATGCGCTCGACGGGCATCTTCTCGCAGGGGTTGACGTATAGAATCTGATCGGGGCGCAGTTCGTTGAAATAGGCCGGCAGGTCTTCGGCGGCGCGGTCGTTCATCTGCACGGCGCGCAGCGAGGCCATCGCCCGCCAGGTGGGGATGTGCTGGTCGTGGTCGCCGCACAGGTGGATCATGCCGCCGTGCGGATAGATGGAAAACAGAGCGTCATCCAGTGGGGCGACGAATTCGCGGTACAGGCGCGGCGAGAGCAGTTGGGTGGAGCAGCCGCAAAGCTGCCCGTAACCGGCGGGTTGATGGCGGCCATCTGGCACAATGCACTGCATCTTCTCGAAGGGCAGGTGGGCGATGTACCAGCGGTGCAGTTGGCATAAGACTTCGTTGATCACTTGCAAATCGCGCTGCGCCGCCTGGGGGTCGGTGTACATCGCTTCCAGGATGGCCTGCCCATAGAGGTTGATGGCGATGTTGAGGGCGCTGGCGATGGTCGGCAGGGCAAAGGTGACGCCTTCGATGCGGCGCTCCAAGAAGGCCTCAGCCGCATTCTGCATCACCCGCCAGGCCGGCAGGCGCTCCAGGGCCGGCGGCTCTAACTGCCCGACAGGCTGGTTCAGCGTGTGAGCCTGCCAGCTTCCATCATCCAGGCGGAAGACATCCGCCCCGAAAAAATAGTCCACGAAATGGACGCCGCGGGGGTTGTAATTGACGATCAGCGGGCGAAAGACGCGCCGGTCGCGGGCGCGCTCGACCTGCGCCGCCAGTTCGTCCAGGGCATGGTCGAGCCAGGCCTGCCAATCGGGGTCGTCGTCTTCGGTGTACTGTTGAATGCCTTGCAGGGCGAAAACCTGGTCGAGCGTCTCGCCGGCGAAGAGGGCTTCCATGCGTTTGAGCCAATCCTGGCGGGAGGCGAGGAGGTCGGGGTGATTGAGGAGGGGGAGGGTAGTAGGGTGCATCGGATGAAAGAAGGGGAAAGAGGGTTAGAAGGTTAGAGGGGATGATACCACAGGATGGGGAGATTGAGGGTGGCGCAGTGGATTCGTGGATTCGTTCCATCAATGGGGCTTCGGATCGGACTACCAAGCCGCGACCGCCTTATCCAGCCGGATTCCGTCCGGCGCTGTCTTAGTCCTGGGCATTTATGCCTTTTAGCCCTGGCATTCATGCCAGGGATCGCCGGCCAATCCAGGCCATGTCCACCAGCCCAGGCCGTCCGCCGGCCCGCGCCGCCAGAGAATCGTTCCGTCTACGACAGCGCTGGCGCGCCCAGGTCTTTGCGCAGGGCATTGAGCGCCGCCTTGCAGCCGCTCTTCAAGTCCGCCCATTTGAGAATCGCGGCGCTATTCATTTGCCGCGTTTTTACACCAATCCATGCTCCATTCTTCGCCGGACGTGGTATCATTTTTTATGGTCGGCAAAGCCTTAGAAACCTTTATTCCTTCGACGCAGCCATAAAACCGCCGCCGGCCCTGGCAGAGGTGCTTGATGATGGACGTAATCAAAGTAATGACCATCAAAGTGATGATCGTGGATGACCATCCCTTTATCCGGCTGGGGATTCGTTCTACGATTGCATCTGAGCCAGGGATGCAGGTTGTCTTTGAAGCCCCAGGCGGACTGGCAGCCATCCAATATGCTCGCCAGTCCGCCCTGGATGTCATTTTGGTAGACCTGGCGCTGCCCGATATCCCCGGCGTGCAGGTAATTGAAACCATCCTCAAAGACAAACCGGGGGTAAAACTGCTGGTATGCAGCAACTTTTCGGACGATCAGCATATCATCGCCTCGCTGCAAGCCGGCGCAATCGGTTATCTGTTGAAGACTGACCCGCCCGAAAAGATCATCCAGGCCATTCGCGACGCCTTTGAGGGCAAAACCACCCTATCCAGGCTTGCCGAGTCTTCGCTCATTTCCCATCTCCAACACCAACCGGCGCGCCCCGCGCCTACCCCCGAATTGACCGGGCGCGAGATCGAGATTCTCAAGCTGATGGCGGGAGGCAAATCCAACGCCGAAATTGCCGCCCAATGCTTCATCAGCGAAGGCACGGTGCGCACCCATATCAGTCACATCCAGGCCAAGCTCAACCTGGACAGCCGCGCCAAGCTGGTCATTTACGCCGTCCGAGAAGGGCTGATCTCAATTTAAAAGCCGGCCTCCTCGCCGCGCAGAGGAAAATCTGCAAATGTTGAGAAGAAAGCCAACAGTTAACAGATGAGGGAAAACGGAAAGACGGGTATGATGGCAGCTATGAACACACCCAAAGAAAAATCTCACAAAATTGTTATCGTAGATGACGAAGAAAAACTGCTCTTGGGCCTGAAAGCGGTCATGCGCCGCGCCGGCTACGAGGTTGCGGCGGCCAAAAACGGCAGCGACGCCCTTCAGTTGATCCAAGAAGCAGAGCCGGATTTGATCATCTGCGATGTGATGATGCCGCAGCCCAATGGCTTTCAACTGAAAAAGATGCTGGCTGAACAGCCGCGCTGCGCCGAAATTCCTTTTATCTTCTTGACCGCCCGCACCGGCGATGCGGACAAGATCGCCGGGCTGAACATGGGCGCCGACGACTACATCACCAAGCCGTTCAATGTGGATGAACTGCTAGGACACGTGCAGGCCATCCTGCGCCGCCGCGAGATTGAACGCCAAAAAGCAGCCCGCGAGTTTGAAGCAAAGCTGGATCAAATGCGCCACAGTGTGGCCTCCAACTTGAGCCATGAGCTGCGCACCCCGTTAGGCGTCATCCTGGCCGGCCTGGAACTGGCGCTGCGCGAAAAATTCGCCGGCAATACCGCCAACCTGGATTGGTATTTGAAGTCTTCGTTGGAAAGCGCCAACCACCTTTCGCTGTTGGTCAACGATCTGATCATCCTGTCGGATATAGACCAGGGCAAGCTGAACAAACTGCGCACTCCGGTCAATTTGCGCTTTCGCTTCCTTGATCCCATCCAAAAGATCCGCGCCTACTACGCCGAGAAGAATCTGGAATTAAATATCTTCATTGAAGACGGGGTGGAGGTCTGCGCGCCGGAGGTCGAATTTTCGGTCATGGTCTCGCACCTGGTGGATAACGCCTGCAAGTTTAGCCCGCCGGGCGGCAGAGTCACTGTACAGCTTACGAGGCGCGGCAAAGGCGGCTGCACTTTGCGTGTGAGCGATGAAGGGCCTGGCATCCCACCGGAGCTGCGCGAAAAGGTCTTTGAACGCTATTATCAGATCGATCACGGCGACACGCGCAGCTATGGCGGGCTGGGCGTGGGTCTGACCATTGCGCGCGCGATTGCCGAGTCTGCAGGCGGAAGGCTTGCCATCCTGGATGCGGCGACCGGCTGCGAGGCGCTGCTGGAATATCCCCCCTCTGCCCCACACGCTGTCTTGATCGCGGCGACAAGCTCCTCCCAGGCGTCATAGGAAGAATTAATGAATATTGACAAGCCAATGAACATTGAAGAGCAAATGAAGCGTAATGAAGCAGCAGCTTATTCCGTCCTGAACCATACTCCCGAAGGGATCGCCTGGCTGGACGAACAACTGAACGTGATCTATTTTAATGAAGCGGCCAAAGCGCTATTCCGCTATTCTCAAGCCGAGGCGCTGACTCTGACGCTCAGCGACCTCGTCCCGCCGCAAACCCATTTGATCAACGCCATGTTTGTGGGTTGTTTTCACCGTTCGTCGCCGGCCTTTGTTGAAACGCCTTCCATCCGGCAGGCGGTTTTTTGCCAGCGCAAAAACGGCAGCGAGTTCTCAATGGTGGTCTCAGCCGTGCGCGTGATGGTTGAGGAGGGAGTCATCTTCACCCTCTCGCTGCATCCATCAACGGGCAAATCCTCGACCGAGACGGACTTGCAAGCCCAAGCGCTGCGCCAGGCGCCGCAGGCCATGCTGGACGCCATCTACGATTACCGCTTCATTTTCGATCAGAGTGGGCAGGTGCTCAAGGTGAACAAGCAGGCGATTGATTGGCTCGGCTACGAGGACCGCTTCTACCAGATGTTCACCCGCAATCGCAGCATGATGTTCTTGCTCTCGCCAGAAACGGGGGATATCCTGGACGCCAACCTGGCGGCCTGCCAGTTTTACGGCTATTCTCTGCCCGAACTGTGCCACATGAACATCAACCGCATCCATCAGCCTGATGAACATGCCAGCGCGCAAACGCCGGCCGATCTGCGCGAACAGCGCGATCATTCCGTCTTGCAGCACCGCCTGGCCAATGGAGAGATTCGCACCGTAGAAGTCCATTCAACGCCGATTGTCTATCAAGATCAAAAAATCTTGTTCTCAATTGTGCATGACATCTCGGAACGGACGCGTATGGAAAATGAGCTTAAAGCTTCCCAAGAAAAGCTGAATTTCCGTTCGCGCTTCGAAGACCTGCTGACCCGCATCTCTACCCGCTTCATTAATCTTAGCAGCCTGGAGGTGGATGCCGCGATTACCACCGCCCTGCAAGAGATCGGAAGGTTTGAAAATGTGGATCGAAGCTATGTTTTCCTGGTGGACAACGCGCTGAAGACGATGAGCAATACCCATGAGTGGTGCAGAGAGGACATCGAGCCGCAGATCCAGATTTTGCAAGACCTGCCCTTTGAAACGCTGCCGTGGTGGGTGGCGAAAATCCAAAAACGGGAAGTGATCGCTGTGCCAGATGTCAACGCCCTGCCGCTCGAAGCTCGGACGGAAAAAGATCTGCTGCAGGTGCAGGGCATCCAGTCGGTAATTGTGCTGCCATGCTTTGCCAACACTGAACTGCTTGGCTTTGTGGGTCTGGATGCGGTCTCAGAACCCCGCGATTGGGATCAAGAGCATGTCGCTTTGCTGCAGCAGTTTGGCAATATCATCAGCAGTTCCTTAAAGCGCAAGTGGGCGGAAAGCGCCTTGCTGCAGAGCGAAGCGCGCTACAAAGCAGTGTTGGATGCTATCCCCGACAGCATGTTTCGCATCAGCGCGGCAGGGGTCATTCGCGACTATTTCTCATCTGACAGCGAAAGCCTGGCCTTGCCGGTGGAAAAAATCCCCGGCGCGGTTTTGACCAATTTTTTGCCGCCCGATGTCGCCCGCCATGCGCTGGAAAAGATCAGCGCCGCCATCCAATCCAGCCAAAAGCAAACCCTGGAGTACCAACTGACGATTGACGGGCGTCCCCACCATTTTGAGGCCCGCTTCGTCGCCAGCGGGCAGGATGAGGTGGTGGCAATTGTGCGCAACGTTAGCGAGCGCGCCCGCCTGGAGCAAATGAAATCGGATTTCATCAATCGCGCCGTGCACGATCTGCGTACGCCGCTAACGACGATCATCTTGATGGTGCGCCTGTTGGAGGGCGAGTGCACCCCGGAGGAGCATGAGGAATATTGGAACGTGCTGAAAGATGAAGTAGAGCGGGAGCGCATCCTCATCCAGGATTTGTTGACAGTCGGGCAGTTGGAAAGCAACCGCTGGAAGGTTAAAGCCATTCCGGTGGATCCACTGTCTCCCTTGAACAGTTCGGTGCAAAGCATTCTGCCGCAAGCCAGCGAGAAACGCATTCGGATTAATGTCGCCCGGCCGGTTGGCGACTTTGAAATCATGGCCGATGTCGTATCCTTGCAGCAAGTTTTTACCAATCTTTTGAACAATGCGGTAAAATTCACTCCGCCAGAGGGTCTGATCGAGGTCGCCTGCACGGCGCAGGAAAAGGCTATCTCAATCAGGATTCACGACAGCGGGGTTGGCATCCCGCCGGAAGACTTGCCCATGCTGTTCGGGCGTTTCTACCGTGGGCGCAACGCCATCGAACAAGAAATCCCCGGCAGCGGCCTGGGACTGTACATTGTCAAATCCATTGTGGAACATTTTGGCGGACAGATCGAGGTCGAGAGTCAGCCTGGCCAGGGCGCTGCCTTTACCCTGGAATTCCCCTTGATCGTTTAAAGCAGAATTTTGTCACTATGCTTTGCAGATGTTTGCCCATCGGTATAGGGCAAACACTTTTTAAATTCGTCTGAGGAGTGTGCAACGATGAAGATCACCGATATTAAAGTCTATCCCGTTTGGGTGGGAACGCGGAATCAATGCCTCTTGAAAATTGAAACCGACGAAGGCCTGTACGGCTGGGGCGAGTCGGGGCTTTCTGGGCGTGAACTGGCAGTCGTTGGCGCGGTGAAGCATTATCGCGAGTTTCTCATGGGGCGCGACCCGCGGCGCATCGGCGCCCTGTGGCAGGAAATGTACCGCAGCCAATATTTTGAGGGCGGGCGCGTGTTGGGCGCCGCCATCTCGGCGATTGATATTGCTCTGCACGATCTGGTCGCCAAATCGTTAGGCGTGCCGGTTTACCAACTGCTGGGCGGCAAGCAGCGCGATTTCGTCCCCTGCTTTGCCACCATGTTCGCCCCCACCCTGGAGGGGTTGATCGAAGGCGCCAAACTCCTGCTGCGCGAAGGTTGGAATGTCATCCGCACTGTGCCAGCTTACGCGCCCTCCGCCTCGACAACCGGGGAGGAGACGGCCAACATCTGGGAGCCGTGGGGGTCAATCGGGACAACCGCCAGGTATTTGACCGAACTGCGCGCCGCCATCGGCTCTGAAGCGGTGCTGGGCATTGATTATCATCACCGCCTGACGGTGGTGGAAGCGGCTTCCTTCTGCCAGCGCATGCCGCCTGGCACGCTTGATTTTCTGGAAGAGCCAATTCGCGACGAAACCCCCGAAGCCTATGAGGCGCTGCGCAAGCTGACTCCCGTCCCCTTTGCGATCGGCGAGGAAATCTCCAGCAAGTGGCATTTTCTGCCTTATATCGAACGCGGCATCACCAACTATGTGCGAATTGATGTATGTAATGTGGGCGGCCTGACCGAGGCGATGAAGGTGGCCAGCATTGCCGAAGTGCACTACATCGATCTGATGCCGCACAATCCACTTGGGCCGATTTGCGCCGCGGCGACCGCCCACCTGGCCGCGGCCGCGCCGAACTTTTCCTGGATGGAAGTGCGCGTCTCACCCACCGAGGCGGGCAAATTTAGCGATCCGGCGATCTTCCCCTCCCAGTTGGTGCAAGATGGGCCGCGCCTGATCATCCCCGATGCTCCCGGCCTGGGCGTGGATGTCAACGAAGAATATATCGAGAAGCAGAGCTTCAAGTTTTGGGAAGCGCCCCACCTGCGCCGGCGGGATGGTTCTTATACCAATTGGTAGCGCCGGATGCGCCGCGGCTCAGGTCGTTGGCTCTCGAAAGGGACGGAACCAGACCGGCTGGGCGCGATTTTCGGGCTTGAGCGGCGGATCCAGGCGCTGCGGGTTGGCGAGATGCCATTCGTAATCGCCTGGAACGCCGATGCAGCTTATCACCTCGACCGTACCGACCAGCACGCCGCGCGGCAGTGCATTGGGTTCAATGCCCAGGTCAGCGAAGTCTTCCCGTTCGCCGGGCGTCTGGCTGGCGTAGAGGTAGACGCGCCCGCGAATGCGCGTGGGTTGAGAGCGGTACTCGATGGTCTTCTCGCCCAATAAAATCATTTCGATGTATGGCTGGCGGATGCTGATGGCGCGGTTTTGAATGCCCGGCGGGGCAGGGTCGCCAGGGTAAGGCTGTGGGCGAGGGGATTTTAAAAGCCTGTCGCGCCAACGGCGCAGGAAGAGCAAAGCGTTTTTCAATGGAAACCTCCGTGGGGTTACCCAATCATCCGGTTAGCGATAGTCAAAGTGTATCATGGTTTGCAAGAAATGTTCCAGCGCCATCCTTCGACAGGCTCAGGATGCCTGAGAGCAAGAGGTAATTGTGCAAAAAGCGTCATGGATAACCCGGCCAGGCATCCTGGCCTTCATTCTGACCCTGGGCATCTTAACGGCCTGCGGCGGGCAGCCGGTCGCCCCGGCAGAGACGCCGCCTGTGTCCGTTTTGCATATCGTCATGGATGACAATTACCCGCCTTATGTGTTTAAAGATGAGGAGGGAAATTTGCGCGGCATTCTGATTGACCAGTGGAAATTGTGGGAAGAGCGCGCCGGCGTCAAAGCGGAAATCACCGCCCTCCCCTGGGGCGAGGCGCTTTCGGCGATGAAAGCCGGCCAGTATGATGTGATTGATACCATTTTCCAGACCGCCGAACGGGAGGCGATCTTCGATTTTACAGAAGCCTACGCCCAAATTGAGGTGCGCATTTTCTTTCCCAACAGCATTTCGGGCATCGCCGCGGCCGAGGATTTGAAAGGCTTTCACGTGGCGGTGAAATCGGGCGACGCGAACGCCGACTACCTGCTGGAGCGCGGCGTGACCAACTTGAGCTATTACGACAGTTACGCCGCCATCATCCAGGCCGCGGCCGCCAAACAAGAGACGATCTTCGTCATAGACCAGCCGCCGGCGTTGTATTTTCTTTACAAGAACGGCATCCAGGGTTGGTTCAAGTCTTCGCCGCCCTTGTACAGCGGCGCCTTCCACCGCGCGGTCAAAAAAGGGGATGCGGCCACGCTCAAGCTGGTGCAAGACGGCTTCGCCCGCCTCAGCCCGGCGGAATACCAGGCGCTCAACGAGCGCTGGATGGGGGTGGGACCAGACGACCGTCTGCAGCAGTGGATACCCTGGCTGGGGTTTGGCGGGGCCAGCGCGGCGTTGGTCATTATCCTGCTTTTCTCCTTCAACTATACGTTGCAGCGCCAGGTGAGCAAACGCACCCAGGAATTGGAGAGAGCGCTGATCCACCTGCGGCAGTCGGAAAACCGTTTTCAACTTGCCATGCAGGCCACCAGCGATGGGCTGTGGGATTGGAATTTAACCAGCGGCGAGGTTTACTACAGCCCCGGGTATCTGCGCATGCTGGGGTACAAAGCAGACGAATTTGACTCCACTTACGCCGCCTGGCGCGAGCGCGTGCATCCTGACGATGTCGCCGAAGCCGAAAGAGCCCTGGCCGAACACCAGGCCGGGCGTAGAACACAATACGCGGTCGAGTTTCGCCTCAAAGCCAAAGATGGAAGCTGGCGCTGGATTTTCGCCCGCGGCAAAGTGGTCGAGCGCGATGCCCAGGAAAACGCGACGCGCATGATCGGAACGCATACGGATATTACCGCCCGCAAGGAGATCGATGAGAGGCTGCGCGAGCGCGAGGCCCAGGTGCGCCGGCTGAACGCCGAGTTGGAACAGCGGGTGCAGGTGCGCACCAGTCAACTGGAGGCGGCCAATAAAGAACTGGAAGCTTTCGCCTATTCGGTCTCACACGATCTGCGCGCCCCGCTGCGCGCGATTGAGGGGTTCTCGTTCATTTTGCTGCGCGATCACGCCGGCCAGCTTGACGAAAAAGTCAGGACGCTGTTGGAGCGCATCCAAAAAGCCAACCAGAACATGAGCCAGCTTGTGGATGCTCTGCTGCTGCTTTCGCGCATGACGCGCGCCGAACTGAACCGCCGGGAGGTCAATTTAAGCCGGCTGGCCCTCGGCATTGCCGAAACCCTGCGCCAGGGGGACCCCGAACGACAGGTGGAATTTGTTATTGCCAGGGATATCCAGGCCAATGGCGATCCACAATTGTTGGGGGCGGCGCTGGAAAATTTGCTCGGCAACGCCTGGAAGTTCACCTCCAAATGCGCTGCGGCCCGCATCGAATTCGGCGCAGCCGAACAAGCCGGCGAAACGGTGTACTTTGTCAAAGACAACGGAGTCGGCTTCAATATGGCTTATGCCAATAAACTCTTCATGGCCTTTCAAAGACTGCACAAGCCGAGCGAATATGAAGGCACAGGCATCGGGCTGGCCACCGTCCAGCGCATCATTTTGCGCCACGAAGGGCGCATCTGGGCCGAAGCCGAAGAAGGCAAGGGCGCCGCGTTTTACTTCACCTTGAAAAAATCTCCGGCGCAATCAACGCAGCCCCCTGCCGCTTAAGTTCCCTTGAGCTCGCGCAGCAGAAACTCTTCCAGCGCGTCGGCAAAAGGCCCGGTCAGGTTGTGTTCGTGGACTTCAGCGCGGAAATCCACCCGATCCTCAGCGTCGTACAGGCGGTAGACTTTACGTGTCAGCGTTTCAACATCGTCAAAGCCGCTGACCGGCCACCACTGATCCGGCAGGTTCGAGCGCACCAGCAGCGGGCGCGGGGCGATGGCGGCATGGAGATGATCAATGTCGCACACCTTCAACATGCCAAAGGGATAGGGGGAGGCGTCCGAATGGGCGAAATAGGAATTCATCTCAGCCGTATGGACGGCGAAAGTGGTCTCGGAGCAAAACGGAGCCGCGGCGCAAAAGCGCTCGTCCAGGGCAGCGACCAGGGAGGTATCCTGCCCGCCCTGGCACAGGCCGGCGACCGCCACGAGCGAGGCGTCCACGTCTGGACGGGCGCGCAGGTACTCGCCGGCGCGCATCGTCTCGGCGGCGCGCAGCGCCAACTGGCTGATGCCCAACAAATCGCCCGTTCCCATCGTCACTGTCATGCCGGTGCGCATCTTATCGCCCGGCGCAAAGGGCGAGGTCTCGCCAAACGGGGCATGATCCAACACCAACACCACAAAACCGTGGCGCGTCATGCGCAGCGCAAATTCCTGGTAGGCCGGTTTCCACTTATCCTCCGGCCAGCCGGGGTTCCACACCAGACCGGGCATGGGGCTGGCCGGCGGGCGGTAGGGCGAAAAGACGAAGGCGGGGATGGCGTAATCTTCATCTACATAGATATCCACCCGCTCACACAGGGCGTCTGCTCCCACGCGGAGGCGCGCCCGCACGAGACTCTCTTTTAAAGGAGGGAACTGGGGGATGCCGATGACGGCGGGCAGTTCGGCGCGCAGGTGGGCGCGAAACGCCTCCCAGTCCTGGCGGGTTGGAAACTCGCGGGGCAGTTTCAGAGATTGGGCCATGACTTTCTTTTGCAGCCAGCGCACTGCATTCGTCTTTTGGCCGGGGGGTTCATCTTTAAAGAAGCTGGCAAGGTCTTTGGCTGCGTTCATAGAATCCTTTGAGGTGCTGCCTGTACATGAGGGCTGATTACACAGTGCGTCCGTGGTCGCGATCCTGGAAATAGTCGGGCGAGGCGCCAAGCTGATCGAGCAGCGGCTGCGTGATCTGGTCAAGCTGCGCCACCCAGCGCGCCTCCAGCGCCAGGCGAGCCGCGGCGGCGTTCTCGGCCAGTTGGCTGGCGCTGCGCACTCCCACAATGACGCTGCTCACCGCCGGCCGGCTGAGAATCCAGGCGAGGGCAAGCTGCGCCATAGGGACTTGCAGTTCCGCGGCGAGGGCGCGGATGCGCTCGAGGGCGGCAAAGACCTCGGCTTCGATCCCCGCTTCGCCGTGCCGTGAGCCGGCGCGGTCGCCGCGGAAATGGCGCGTGCGGGTGCGCACCGCCGGCAGTTCATCGGCGGAGCGAAAACGCCCGCTCAACAAGCCCTGCATCAGCGGCGAATAGGCCAGGATGCCAATGCCCAACCGTTCACACAGCGGCAGCAGCTCGACCTCGATGGAACGCGAGAACAGGTTGTAACACAGTTGGTTGACATCTATGCGCACACCAGCAGCCAGCGCCTCTTGCAATTGGCGCACGCCAAAGTTGCTGACGCCGATCGAGCGGATTTTGCCCTCGCTTTGCAGCGCTTGCAGGGCGGCGAACGCCTCCCCCACCAGGTGCGCCGGCAGCGGCCAATGCACCATGTAAATATCAATCGTCTCGGTCTGCAGGCGGCGCAGGCTGGCCTCGCAGTGCTGGCGCAGCGCCTCCGGCGCGGCGTTGGACGGCGAGACTTTCGTGCCGATCACCGCCTGCTGGCGGCGGCCCTTCAAGGCGCGGCCAAGCGCCTCCTCGCTGCGCCCCTCGTTGTAAGCTTCCGCCGTATCGAAATAGTTAATCCCCAGGTCTAAAGCCTGGCCGACGACCGATTCCTCGTCTTTGGCGTCCTGCGGTCCCCAATACTCGCCGCCGCCAAACGCCCAACAGCCGATCCCCATCACGCCCAGGGGAGTGGACAAAGCCCCCGCCGATCTTTGTGGGATGGTCATGCCTGTCTCTCCTATTCTTGCAGCAGCGAGAGGGCCAGGATGCGCTCGGCCACTTCCATCGTCTTCAAAGCGTCCTGGAAATTGGAGCCGGGCTGCCGGCCGCTGCGCAGGCAGTCTATAAACTCACGGTTCTTGGCCTGGAAGCCGCCAAAGACGTACAATTGGTCGCTGCCGGCCGCCTGGCGCGTGTCGTATTCGACGCCGCGCGTATCGCCATCGGCGTAGAGATAGCCCTTGCCCTCATGCTCGGCCTCGGCGCAAATGCCGGGGGCGTGCATCTCGACGGCGAAAATGCGCCGCCCGCTCGACCAACTGTTGATCAAGAATCCGCTCGCGCCGTTGTCGAAATGCAGCGTGGCCGAGATGAAGTTGATGTCTGGCACCTGGATGCGCTTGGTGCTGGACTCGATGTCTACCACCTCGCCGCCGCACATCCAGCGCAGCGTGTCAATCGAATGCACGCAGTCATCCATCATGTGATCGCGGGCGTCGAAGTAGGGGGTGATCAGGCACTTATAAAAGCGGCAGACGGCATGCACAATCGGCCCGCGCTTGAGGCATTCGGCGTGTAGTTGCACCACCATCGGGCAGGCGCGCCGCTGAAAACTGACCTGCGTCAGGCAGTCTTTGGCCTGCGCCAGGTAAGCCAGGGAGCGCGCCTGGTGCAGGGTCAGGCCCATTGGCTTTTCGATGTACAGGTTCAACCCGTTTTGCAGACACCAGACCCAGATCGGGTACATGACGTCCGGCTGCCCGATGACGTAGACCGCATCCGGGGCGACGGCGGCGATCATCTGCCGGTAATCGCTGAAGCGCTTTTCGATGCCGTACTTATCCGCCGTGGCGTGCAGGCGCTCAGGGAGCAGATCGCAGATGCCGGCGAACTCGACATCCGCAAAGGAAGCCAGCGAGGGGTAATGGACGTTGTTGGCCATGGAGCCGGCCCCGACCATTGCCAGGCGAACTTTACGATCCTGGGGGACGGTGATCATTGGGCGCCTCCCGCGGCGAACAACTGCCGCGCGTAGGTGATGTCCGCCGCGATCAAGCGGTTGACCGCCGCCTCGTCGCTGTACTCGGCGGTCAGGCAGATGACGCCCTGGTAATTGCGCCGCTGCAGTTCGGCGGCCACGCGCGGCCAGCTTGCCAACCCCTGGCGACCGCTCGTCCACCAGGGACGCCAGGCGGCCTGTTCAGCCTCCGGGCCATTGGCGCGCAGCCAGAACGCGTTCTTGAAATTGACCATGCACAGGTGCGACCAGACAACTTCCAGCGCCAGTTCTGGCTCCTCGCCATTGAGGGCGTTGTGCGCCGCATCCCACACCGCGCCGACGTACCTGGGATCGAAGCGCTCCAGAAGATGGCGCAGCCCCATCGCGTTGCAAATAAAGCGGTCGGTGTGATTTTGCACGCCGATCTGCACGCCGTACTGCTTGAGCAGCGGCAGGCGGCTCTCGAACTCGTCCTGCAGGCGGGCCTCGGTCGCCAGGTAGCCGTCCGCGGCGATGGGGGCCATGATGCGGATCGTCGGCACGCCGGCCTCGGCGCAAGCGGCGATCGTGGCTTCATCGGTCGGCCCGGCGACGCTAAAAATTTTGAGGCCATAATCGGCCAGCAGCTTCGCCGCCGGCGGCAAGTCTCTGGCGACGTTTTCCGGCAGCACCTGGTAGCCAGGGCGCACCGGCAGCTCGATGCCGTCGAAGCCCCAGCTTTTGACCAGCGCCGCCAGTTCTGGCAGGGGCGTTTTCCAGGGTTTGGTGAAGACGGAGAATTGGATGGCAGGGGATGTGCTCATGAGGGAACTCCTTATTGGGTGATCAAAGCCTAAAGTTTCACTGCTGATCGGACTGATTGAGCAATTCCAGCATGGATTTGTAGTCAAAATTTTCGGCGAAAGCGATCAAGGCTTTTCCCAAAACCGCATTCTGCGCTGAAATTTGCCCGACGAATTCAATGATATCGCCAAGATCAGCCGCCAGGATCGCTTTGCGAAGAGATTCAATCAATTCAGGAGACAATGCTTTCAGAGATTGCGAAAAATCTGGCAAGGCGGGCGCAGCCGTGGATTCATTGACGACGGGCGCGGGAAGGGTGAAAAAAAATGTGCTGCCTTGCCCAGGAATACTCTCAACGCCTACCTGTCCGCCCAATTTTTCCACAATCCGCTTCACAATGGAAAGCCCCAGGCCATGCCCGCTCGCACGCACCTCGTTAAAACGGGTGAACTTGGTAAAGACTCGCGCCAGCGCCTCTGGCGCTAATCCCGGGCCATTATCGCGCACCCAAAAGCGAATTTGCGGCGCGCCGACAGGCGACTTTTCAGAGGCTGCCTCCAAAGGCAAGCTATCAAACCCCAATGCGAGGTGGGGTGGATTGCCGCCGTACTTGAGCGCGTTGCTGATATAGTTGGCCCACACTTCTTCAAGCCAGCGGGCATGGCCCAGAGCGATCGGCCAGCTTGAAGGTTTGTCCAATCTCGCCTGATATTCCAGGATCATGCTCTCGAGGCGTTTTTCCACCTCCTGGATCACTCCACCCATATTCACAGGAATCGGAACAACCTCTTGTTGGCGCACACTGGCAAAAGTGAGCAATTCGGTGATAATGCGGCTCATCCTGTTGCTGGTTTCGATCACCTGCCTCACCATCGTCAGCAGTTCAGTGTCGTTCCGATCCACCAAAATTTCCAGAACTAATTCCATGTAGCCGATGATGACATTGAGTGGATTTTTTAGATCGTGAGCCACCGTGTGCGCGAAGGCTTCTAAATCCTCAATCAGGCGCTCACGCGCATAAATTTCCTGGGTTAATCGCGCATTTTTCTGCGCCAACTCCTGCTGCTGCTCTTCGATGCGGAGATTCGCGTTGCGCAGCTTGCGTTGTGTCAGATCGCCAATGCCGGTGATTTTGACCGTCTTCCGCAGCAATGTATCATACTCAGCGATGAGCGTCTGACATAACTCGCGCTGAACATCCTGCGACAAGGCAGGATCATCCATCATGCGGCGAGCCTCTTTTACAAAGCTGTACTCCTCATGATAGACCTCGGATGAAGATATTTTGTCTGTAGTTTCTTTCATGCTGGAAGAATCGGGGGTAATGAATTTATTTCAGACGGGAATCATCGTACAGGGTATTTCCAAATCTTCGCACATTTCTCTCCCGCTTTCCAGCATATCTTCGTCATCTGCTTCATAGTGCCAGTTCAGCGTGACCGGGCCGCCAGCCCGATAATATTTGTCGAGCATTTCTAAAAAATCAATCAAACATTTGGATGAACTGGTGTTCAAATAACCGATATTAATATTCAGGGTCAATACCCCATGAGTTTCTTGAATGTAGCCTCTTAACCAATGTGTCAGCGGTTTAAAGAAAGCGACCGGATTCTCAGGATAAGACGATCCTTCCAGCGTGAGGACGCCGGTTTTCGCGTTAAAATTGACCCCCAGTGTATCTTTGCTTCGCGCAATTTGGAGAGACTCCATGGCTTATTTTACTCCTCGTCCTTGTCAATTCGCACAGAAAGCACCAGGAAGCTCTGAATCTCGCTAATCGCTGTGGTATATACATCCAAAGGATAGCCAGCTTTGCGGACGATGCTGATTAACCCAAGCCCGCCGCCGATCTCATCCCCCTCACGAGGTTGTCTCATCTGTTCCTTGTAGCGTTGTTTCAATTCCTCTGGTCCCAAGCGATTGATGGTCGCGCACTGCTCTGTGATGTCTGCGGCTGCCTCAGGCGTCAAAACATTTCCAGCAAAAACTGTAAAGTGGGTTTCGTCTTCCCGAATGAACAGCACCCCCATCCCCGCCTGCTTATGCTCAAGCATACTGCGCGCCGAGGAATAACGGTAAATATTTTGCGCCAGCTCAATAAAGATAAAGAATACCTTTTTGACAACCCGCTGATCCGTGTCTTCACACAATAGTTTTTCTTTCAACAAATCTCCAATGCTCACCAGGATCGCCTGCGACATTTCCCCCTTGAACGAGATGATCACATTGTGTTCCTGCATGAATTGATAGAACTCAAAGACGTTAAAGCTTTTCATAGTCTCCTTTCACGGATCAGGGTCAAGCGGGAAAACGATCTGCAACCTGGCGTTAGACGCGAACACCGAGTAAGACAATATCATCCCGCTGTGGTTCATTCTGCTGATGCGCCAGGAAGCAAGCGCGGATCAGACGCTCCTGTTCCAGGACAGGTTGAGAAGCCGCCTCGCTCAGCAATGTTTTAAGCTGCCTGGAGCCGAATTTTTTTCCATGCGGGTTTGGTTGATCGGGCAGTCCATCGCTGCTGAGATAGAACATGTCGCCCGGCAAAAGCATCAGATGCTGACTCGTGAAAGTCCGGCATGTTTCTTTTTGGCGTCCGCCGATCGACTCGCGATCGCCCTTGACCTCTTGAAGCTGCTGCTGCGAAACAATATACAGAGGGCGTTTCGCTCCGGCAAACGTGATCTGCCGGCGGTCGGCGTGCAGCCGGCACAAACCGACTTCCATGCCATCCTGGGCTTCCCCGCTTTCTTGCTGTAACGCGGCGCGGACGCCAATATGTAACTGCTCTAAAATTTGCGCCGGTTCGAGGATCTGATTCTCGATCACGATCTTGTTCAACAGGGTATGCCCGATCATGGACAGAAATGCGCCGGCGACGCCATGCCCGGTGCAATCCACCACTGCCGCCAGAATCTCATCCCTTACGCACGCCAGCCAATAAAAATCGCCCGAGACGATATTCTTTGGAGAATAGATGACAAAGAATTGTCCAGCAAAGGCCTGGCGCATCACTTCGGGG
Organism: uncultured Anaerolineales bacterium; assembly: GCA_903872065.1. GTDB lineage: Bacteria > Chloroflexota > Anaerolineae > Anaerolineales > UBA4823 > CAIQJJ01. The sequence goes on from CAIQJJ010000336.1 coordinate 19,446, forward strand.
GCGGGCAAAATGGCTTGTTGAATCCGCTGCGCATACAGAATGCTGTCTGTAATCTGCTGATTTTTGTGGGTCAATTCACGGTTGGCGTGTTCCAAATCAACAAAGGCCTGTTCCAATTGCTGCGTCATCGAATTAAACGCAGCCGAAAAATCCCCCATAAAATCCACCCGCTGGCTGAAATCGCCGGCGGCAATCTTTTGTGTTTTCCAGGTAAGGTGGCGCAGACTGGCTTGCAAACTTTTGAAGGATTGCAAGACGCGCATTTTCCCGCCCGGCGGGGTATATTCTAACTCGCCGCGCGAGAGGGCATACATGAACTCAGCCAGTTCATGATACTCCTGGATAAAACGGTTGACATACAATACGAGCTGGGTATACTCATTCTCAGGCGCGCCCGGCGGAAGTTGGATAGGCGATATTTTTTCTCCGCGCAGGAGATGGTAAAAGAGCGCCGTAATCTCATCCAGTTGGGATTCTTCCACTTCCAACACAGTTACGCCCTCGGGTTATGCTTCTGGTCTGACATCGAAACGACAGACCCGATCGCCAGAGCACCAACAATCCACTTCTTTCACGCGAAAATTCTTCCCGGTGTGTGATGAAAGGATGCCTTGAATAAATCCCTCGTCATAGGTGCAAATCTGTTCGCCGCACATAGGCAGGCCTGAACAATCCAGGTCTTCTGCGACCGTCAGGGTAAACGCCAAGGCGTCAATATCTGCAGCCTCAATTCTCAGCACGCCGATCAACAAATCTTTTAAGACTTGCTGCAGCTCGCTAATAAATTCGCCAAAATCCTCTTTCTTGGTGATTACATTCTGATAAAGTTGGCGTCCCGCTTCCTCCCCGGCCTTATAAAAGATGTGATCCGCCTTTTCTACGCCAAATTCTTGAATCAGGACATCTCGCAGCGTAAACTGCATCAAGCGATACACGACCACCTGCATGGTAGGGCCGAGATTGGGGCGCCCTTCTGAAATATCGCCCAACATGCTCCAATCAAACGTTAATTTGGTTCGCTCTTCCTTAAACATAGGCATCTCCTCAAATCATTGACTACGCCGATCTGCGCCCGCGGTGGGATGAAAACAGCCCTGGCAAAGGGCTTTGACAGAGCGAAGCGATCCCCCTAACCGTGACCAATTGCTTCGTTACAAAACCTCCTCGCAATGACAGACGACGGTTATCGTATCACCTGATGGCGCTTTCGGCCATAAAGGAATCTCACACAGACAGTTGCGCCTTAACGACAGCCGCAAGCGCTATTTTCATATCAACAATTCTGATTATAACACGAATTTTATGGATGAAAACTGAACCCGATTGTCGTCGCGCCTGCCAGTCAGAATTTATGCTATAATATTAATAATGAAATCACTCCTCTGTATGCGAAAGTCGGCTTTGCATGCCGTGCATCCGGTAACCGGATCTAGCTATAGAGGGGTGATTTTTTTTGTATCAAAGGGGTTTTTGCGGGTATACCAGTTGTGGGGATATTGCTTTGTATCATACAGGTCAACGAGCAAACTCACCTTACTCTCAACAACCCGGTAATACCGCATCTCTTGACGAGTGAAAGCCCGGTAAACGGCCCAATTCATATAGTCCACTATACTTAAACACGGTTCACCGGCTGGAGTCTGAGCCTGGATTGTGTAACGGGTGTGAATTTCCGTATCCCATTTCTGTTCAAACTGTTGGATGCCTTGCTCGATAGCCTGCGCCAGAGGCGCCTGGCGATTACGAGAACCGCGCTTGGAAAAATAAATACAATTTTCTTGATACTGGTGCAGCTTATTTTGAAAAAGTTGTGTAACCAGGTGGTCGTAAAAGGCATTTTCACGGGCTTGAAAACTGTTCCGAAAAACCCGCTCTATTTTTCGGGCGACGATAAACTGCGCTTGAAAATCCAACTCGGCCAAAAGCTTGTACATTTGATAGCGAATTTCTGGTAAATCATCTTTCGCGTGGAAAGCAATCGCTGTGCGGTTAATCGAAGGAAAATCCTGAAAATATGAATCGTTGACAATACGTGTTTGCAGGTCTAAAACAGCCTGGCGCAAAGGTTCCGGATCAGAAACTTCTATCATACCTAACAACAGAATAGAAGAGCAGCCTTCTTGTCCAACAATCAAGTTACCTTTATTGTCATAAAATGTCGGATCGCCAGACTCATCTACAAAAAACCAACGCGTACCAGGCTTTGCTCTCTTCATAAGTCTATTTCTCAAATTCTCCAGCTTTCGGTTCGCTCATTTTTTGACGGGATTCGGAAAATGAGGTAAGCTATCAGAGTGAACGAACAATTGACTATTACGACAGAACGAGTAGACGATATACCGATTTTGATTGCTTCGGCC
>CAIQJJ010000337.1 GCA_903872065.1 uncultured Anaerolineales bacterium
GATTTCGTGGATGAGATAGCTCTCTTGCCGCAGGGCGGGGTTCGCGGGATGGTCGGCGTACCACGGCCAATCGCTAAACGAGGGGGCGATCGCCAGCAGATTCCACCTTTCGCCCAGCCCAAGTTGGCGCGCCGCCTCCAGGCCATCGCCCCAACGCTTCTCCAACCCTGGGTTGACGGGCAAAATGTACAGGTGGACAAACGGCCGCGCCGGATCGGCCGGCGGGAGCAAGCGCAGGCTCGTCGCGCCGGCCTGGTAGGAGGAGTGGATGTCGTAATCCAAAATGGCGGCGCTCATGGGGCTGTCGCCGGCCAATCTCAGCGGGCGTTGGGCAAGAAGGCGCCGATGCCCTTGAGCCGCCGCTGCAGTTCCTGCACATCCACCTGGCGCGGCCAGAGCTTTGTTTCGCAGGCCAGCGCCGCCGCCGCGCCCGCCGCTTGCCCGGTGATAAAGCAGCCGGAGGAGACGCGCACCGAACCCTGGATGTAGCGGTCGGCGCTGATGCAGCGTCCCGCCGCCAGCACATTGTCCAACCCGCGCGGGGTCAGCGTGCGAAAGGGGATGCCGTAGCTCTTGCCGGGCGGGTAGCGCAGGCGCTTGAACTCCTCGGCGAACTGCTGGTGAGACTCGGCGTCAGGCCGCGCCTCGTGAACGTCAACCGGGTAGGCGAAGCGGCCGATCTCATCCTCAAAGACCGAACAATTCTTAAAATCGTCAAGACAAAGCACATAATCGCCCAGGATGCGGCGCGTCTCGCGAATGCCGAGCAGCGAACCGGTAGCGACCAGCGTCATCTTATCGAAGCCCTGGTAGTAGGTGCGGTAATACATCTGATACTCCTCCATCCCCTTGCGCCCTCCCAGCAGGGCCTGCGTCAGCGAGACTTCGTCAGTGCCATCTACCCCAAAAGTATGCACCAGGTTGCCGCCGCCCAGGTGTTCCCCGACCTGGTAAATGCCCGGCAGGTGGCGATCCAGCACGCTGAACACGCCCTCCGCGTAAGCCTGCTCCAGGTAATGCTCATGGGAGGGGTTGTCGCGCCCTTTCTCCCAGTCAATATCGGCCCACAGGCTGCACAGCGAGCCCGGCATGAGGTCGTGATTCAGATCCCCTTTCTCAAAGCTGGCCCCCGCCCAGGCGGCCAGGTCGCCGTCGCCAGTGGCGTCAATGAAGAGATCCGCCTTGACGGCGAACAGCCCGCTTTTGGCGGCGCAAATGGCATACTGGACGCGTCCATTGGCCGCCTGGACGCCGATCAAATGGGTCTGGAAGGAAAATGCGGCCCCGCAGCCGGTCATCATATCGTCGTAAATGCGCTTCAAAATCTCCGCGTCCACCCCCACCGTCCCGGCCAGCGGCTCGTCCAGGTACAGGCGCGGGGTGCGCTGCTTCAAGAGTTGGTAGACTTCCTGGCCAACGCCGCCGGCCAGGAAATTGACGCCATCGCCAAAATAGAGGAAGACCGGCACCAGGCCGGCGGTGCCCATGCCGCCGAAGCAGCTATGCCCTTCGGCCAGGAAAACTTTACGTCCCATGCGGGCGGCAGTGACCGCCGCCGCCACGCCGCTCGGGCCGCCGCCGGCGATGAAAATTTCTACATCATACTTGACCGGAAGGTCGAATTGAATCTGGAGGGTAGGGGGTGTGTTCATGGTGTATCCTTTTCTTAGCATTATAACCTTAATGGCTGCTGTGATTCTCGTGACTCCAGCAGCGCCAGTGATGCTTAAAAACTTGGCGTTCTTAGCGGCTTGGCGGTTAAATTTTCCCCGGCATGATACGTTCCCAACTCCAACGCGCTTACTCCCTGTTTTTAGTATAAAAACAGGGAGTGACATTCCTTATTTTTTGATAAATCCAGGGAATTGACGTATACTGAGGGTATGTACCAACGCTGTTATGAACCCCTGGATTCTTATTTGACGCCCAACAAGGTCCTGGTCATTTATGGGCCGCGCCGCGTTGGCAAGACCACCCTGCTGCAAAATTACCTGAAGCAGACCGGCTTGAAATATAAGCTGGACTCCGGCGATAATCTGCGCACGCAGCAAATCTTGAGTTCGCAAGATTTTGCCCAGATTTTGCCTTATGTCGAGGGATATGAACTGCTGGCTATAGACGAGGCGCAAAATATTCCCAATATCGGCATGGGGCTGAAGATCATTGTGGATCATGCGCCGGGGATGCGCGTCATCGCGACCGGCTCTTCCTCGTTCGAGTTGGCCGGTCAGGTGGGCGAACCGTTGACCGGCAGAAAGCTGACCCTGAGCTTATGATCTGCTGAAATTGCTGGCGTTTCAGATCGGCAGCGAGGTGGCGCTGACCGAACTGGCGACCCAACTGGGGGTGGATGTCAAAACCCTGCGGCGTTATCTCGATCTGCTGGAAAAGGCGTTTGTGATTTACCGCTTGAACGGTTTCAGCCGCAACCTGCGCCAGGAAGTGACCAACAAGTCCAAGTATTACTTTTTAGATAACGGCATCCGCAACGCGGTGATCGCCCAATTCAATGGGCTGGATCAACGCAGCGATCAGGGCGCGTTGTGGGAAAACTTCATGGTCATCGAGCGTCTCAAGCGCCGGACGTACCAGCCGCTCTACGCCAATGTCTACTTTTGGCGCACCTATCAGCAGCAAGAAATTGACCTGGTCGAGGAGCACAGCGGCAAGCTGTACGGCTATGAGTTCAAGTGGTCGCCGCAGAAAAGCGCGGCGGCCCCGGCGCGCTGGTTGGAAACCTACCCTGAGGCGGAATTTCAAGTCATCCATCCCAACAACTACCTGGACTTCATCCTGGGCAAGCCCGGCTGACCTGGCGTCATTGAAGCCGCGTGGCAACAGGTTTTCGCGAATCGCCGGAACAAAATTAACGAGGTTAAGTGTTACAAAGAATCGGCCTGCCTTAGGTATAATTGGTGA
>CAIQJJ010000338.1 GCA_903872065.1 uncultured Anaerolineales bacterium
AAACTCAGGTAAGATTGTGTCCATCATCACACTTCGCAGAGAAAATTTAGTTCTACGATTATACCGCGCGAACCAACATCTCCTTAGGAACAAGATTTCAAGAACTTTCCACAACCCTTCGCTGCACAAACGTTTGCGTTGGACAATGATAAAATTCTAGTTCTTGAACGCCCGCTCATGATAGAATCATTTTAAATGCTCGAACTTTCTTCTCATCTCCAGGCCCGCCTCGAGGCGCTGCCCAATAAACCTGGCTGCTACTTGATGAAAAACGCGGAGGATGTCATCATCTATGTCGGCAAGGCCATTAACCTGCGCAATCGGGTGCGTTCGTATTTTCATACGACCCAAACTGATGCCAAGACGCGCCAGCTTGTCCGGAATATTACCGACATTGAATGGATTGTAGTTGGCTCAGAGTTGGAAGCGCTGATTTTGGAGATGAATCTGATCAAACGCCATCGTCCTCGTTACAACATTCGGATGAAGGATGATAAGCGCTACCCGTATATTAAAATCCACTGGGAAGAACCCTATCCCAAAGTGACCGTCACTCGCCAGATCGCCGAAGATGGCGCGCGTTACTATGGCCCATATACCAGCGCCTGGGCTGTCTACCAAACGCTGGATGTCCTGCGCCGCGTCTTTCCTTTTCTTTCGTGCGACCGCGTGATCACAGGGCAGGATGCGCGCGCTTGCCTGTACTACGATATCAAGCGCTGCCTGGGGCCATGTATCGGGGCGGTCAACGCATCTCAATACCGCCAGATGATTGATGATCTCTCGAAATTCCTGGAAGGACATTCAGAACCAGTCATCGCCCGCATCCAGGGAGATATGAACGCCGCGGCAGAAGCGCTCAATTTTGAAAGAGCGGCGGCGCTGCGCGATCAGTTGCGCGCCCTCGAACAAATTGTCTCCCGACAAAAAGTGATCTTTTCTCCCGATTACGTTGACTCCGATGTAATCGCCGTCGCCCGCTCCAACGGCGATGCCTGCGTGCAAGTTTTCTTCATCCGCGGGGGAAAGCTGATCGGACGAGAATATTTTGTCATGGAAGGCGCGGACGAAACCCCCGATGCCGCAGTGTTGGGGGAGTTTCTGAAGCAGTTTTACGACGAAACCCCCAATGTTCCTGGGCAACTGCTCTTGCCAACCGAAGTGGAAGAAATGCAGATCATTCGTGAATGGCTCAATACACGGCGCAGCGGACAAAAAGTAGAGATTCATGTGCCGCGCGATGGGCAGCAGAGTGAATTGGTTAAAATGGCGGCTGAAAATGCTTCTGAGACACTATCCGCCCTTAAAGCGCAATGGAACGCCGACACCCACCGGCAAGAGCAAGCCCTGCAAGATTTACAAGATGCACTCACTTTGTCCGCGCCTCCCAACCGAATCGAGTGTTATGATATTTCCAACACACAAGGAGTGCTGGCAGTGGGCAGCATGATCGTCTTTGAACAAGGCGCGCCCAAAAAGGGGCATTACCGCCGCTTTAACATTCGAGCGGTGCAAGGCCCAAATGATTTCGATAGCATGGAGGAAGTGCTGCGCCGCCGATTCGGTCGCTGGAAATTACAACAAGACCCCGAAACTATCTCCAGCCAAAAGCCCGATCCATCGTTTCAACGCCTGCCCGATCTCTTGATCGTAGACGGCGGCAAGGGACAATTAGGGCGGGCGGTCAAAGTGCTGGAAGATTATGGTCTGTTGGGTGTGGTGCCGGTCGCCGGCTTAGCCAAACAAAACGAAGAATTGTTTCTCCCCCAACAATCCGCCCCAATCCTCTTGCCACGCACGTCTCAAGGATTATACTTAATTCAGCGTGTGCGCGATGAGGCCCATCGCTTTGCCATCACCGCCCATCGTGCGCGGCGTGATAAAGAGGGCGTGGCCTCCCGTTTAGACTCTATTCCCGGCGTTGGCCCAAAACGTCGCAAAGCTTTGCTGTCTCACTTTACTGATATTGACGCCATCCGGACCGCTTCGCTTGAAGAATTACAAGTTGTTGAGGGCATTAGCCCCAAAATTGCACAGGAAATCAAAAATCATCTTGGCTGAATTCTATGAACATTTGGCATATTGACGACGACCAAGAAATGCTTCAGGTCATTCGCCTGCTGCTAAAAATGCTCGGACACAATACCCGCACCTTTATCAGTGTACGGGATGCGGTAAAACTGCTCAATTATGGTGAAAAACCTGATCTACTGCTCCTTGATTTATACATGCCGGAAATCAATGGTTTCGACATGATCGAATATCTGCGCCGCCAACCTGAATGGCAAAACCTGCCGATTATTGTGCTTTCAGCCGAATATCATCCTGAAGAAATCAAGCACACTTTTGACCTTGGGGTTGACGCCTACCTGTGCAAACCGATCACAATCGAGGAACTGGAAAAGGCCATTGAACAAGCCCTGGCTCATGTCCAAAATCGGTAAAGCTGGCTGATTTCACTCTCATCCGTCGAGGAAAAATAAATGTCATCTCACCCATGGAATAAACAAACCTATACCTACAAGAATATCGGCAATTTAAGCATCCAGGCGGATGTCTTCCAGGCTGGGAGTCTAAAAAAACAACCGGTAATTATTTGGATTCATGGCGGCGCCCTGATCTTTGGCGATCGAGCCAGTTTCACGCCCGGCGAATTGGCCATCTATCTGAACGCCGGCTATACCGTTGTTTCGATTGATTATCGCCTCGCCCCCGAAACCAAGCTGCCTGAGATCATCAAAGACGTAAAAGATGCTATCCAATGGGTGTATGAAAAGGGGGCGGATCTCTTTGCCATTGCACCCGATCAGATGGCGGTCATTGGTCATTCTGCGGGTGGATATCTTGCACTCATGACCGGATTTTGCGCCAACCCCCTCCCGAAAGCGATCGTCTCTTTTTATGGCTATGGGGATATTATCGGGCCCTGGTACAGCCAACCGGACCCCTTTTACTGTCAACTGGAGGCTGTTCCGAAGGACGAGGCATACGGGGTCATTGGACAAATTCCCCTTGCTGGAAGCGCGGCGGACAAACGATTTCGCTTTTATCTTTACTGCCGGCAGCATGGATTATGGCCGCAAGAAGTCGCCGGGCAGGACCCGCATCAAAATCCCGCCTGGTTTTCGCAGTACTGTCCTGTACAAAATGTCACAGCCGGTTATGTCCCTTCCTTGCTGATTCATGGAGATCAAGACACCGATGTCCCTTATGAACAGTCCGTGGATATGGCCGGCGCTTTAGAGAAGCATCATGTGAACCATCAACTACTGACCGTGAATGGGAGAGGGCATGGTCTCTTTAACCACGCGGAGGGAGATCAGGATCCAGTTTACTCCGATGTGTTTAGCCAGGTAACCACGTTCTTGAGGCGGTATTGCGTTAAGCCTAAAGACTAAAAGTGGATAGTTTTTGACACTTCTCAAGCCCTACAATGAGGGCATGACTTCCCCGGCAATCGAAACAAAATCCCTCAAAAAAGAGTTTAATGGAAAAACAGCCGTCCGAGACCTGACGCTTACCGTCGAACGTGGGGAGGTGTTTGGTTTCTTAGGGCCTAATGGCGCCGGCAAAACCACATCGGTGAAAATGCTGCTTGGCCTGGTCATCCCTGGCGGAGGCGAGGGCCGCTTGCTTGGTTATCCTCTGGGCGATCCCCGTCCCCGCCAAAAGGTAGGCTTTCTCCCGGAGCATTTTCGTTTTCACGAGTGGTTGACGGCGGCTGAGTTTTTGCGGCTGCATGCTGAACTTTACTCCATTCCCGCCGCCCGGCAGCGCGCCCACATCCCTGAATTGTTGGAAATGGTGGGACTGACGTCATACGCCAATCAAAAATTGCGCACCTTCTCCAAAGGTATGCTGCAGCGAATTGGATTGGCCCAGGCGCTCCTAAACGATCCCGATCTGGTCATCCTGGATGAACCTACTTCCGGACTCGACCCGGTAGGCCGCCGCCTGGTGCGCGATATTATCCGCGGTTTGCGTGAACGCGGGGCAGCGGTCTTTCTGAATTCGCACTTGTTGAGCGAAGTTGAAATCACTTGTGATCGCGTGGCATTTATCAAGCATGGCGAGGTGCTGCAAGTCAACCGGCTGCAAACGCTGGTGCAGGGCGAATTGAGCGTGCAAATGCGAGTGCGCGCCCTGCGCGCCGAGGCAATGGCCGGGCTGGCGCGCTGGGGACAAAACCTGCGCGCCGATGGCGAGGCTATCACCCTGACTTTGCAAGACGAAGCTGCTTTGCCCGAAATCGCCCGCTACCTGATCGAGCAAGGGGCCGAGGTCTACGCTCTTACCCCCCAAAAGCTCGCCCTGGAAGACCTTTTCATCAAAATTGTAGGGACAGACGGAGGATTGTAATGGCTGTCTTTGTCATTGCCCGGCTGAGTTTTCTCGAAGCTTCGCGCCGTTGGATCTTGTGGGCGGCGCTAATCTTAGGCGTTGCTTTTTTAGCAATCTATGCCATCGGCTTCAACGAAATCCGTAAAGATACTGAGCGCTCCATCTCCAATGCGATTGCGAGCAGCGAGACATATAACTTTTTGATGATGGCCGGCTTATATGTGGTCAATTTCTTAACCGTCATGATGACCGTGCTTTCCTCGGTAGATGCTATCTCCGGCGAGATCGCTTCTGGCGTCATCCATACCCTGCTCAGCAAGCCTGTCCGGCGTTGGCAAGTGATTTTGGGTAAATGGCTTGGGTTTGAGATGATGTTAAGCCTGTATTTGTTCCTGATGGCAGGGGGGGTGATCGCGGTGACTTACTGGTTAAGCAAATACCACTCACCGAATCTGTGGAATGGGCTTGGCTTGATGTGGCTCAACACAGCCCTGTTGTTGAGTATCACCTTTTTGGGTGGGACCGTGCTTTCCACCATCGCGAACGGCGTGCTGGCCTTCGGCTTATACGGGATTGCGTTTATAGGGGGATGGATTGAACAGTTTGGCTCGTTTTTTCAGAATCAGAACGCGATCAATATCGGCATTCTTTGCAGCCTGCTAATCCCATCCGAAGCAATCTGGCGGCGCGCATCCTACGAAATGCAATCCGCATTGGCTTCGGCAATGGGTGGGTTTGCAAACCCCTTTTCATTAGGGGCGACGCCCAGCCAGGCCATGATTGTGTATGCAGTGTTGTATACACTAACCACTCTGGGCCTGGCTGTGCGTAAGTTCAGCCAGCGCGATCTGTAGTAGAAGGGATCAAAACTACAATCTGCGCTGCGGATTGGCGCTCGGCGGGCGAGCGCTTGCCCCCACGGGATGATAGGTCGGTTCGGTGCGCCCAAATCCATTGGAATGTTCAGCAGTAGAGGGCTGCGGGGTTTTCGCTGCCGGTCGAAAAGCAGCTACGGCAGAGGGCTGCTGCGCCGCGTGAGCATTCGTGGGGACATGAAGTTGACGCATAGGCGCCGCTTGCTGAACGGTCTGAACTGGTTGAACCGTTTGCACCTGGCGAGGCTGAGAGCGGACACGATCATCTTGCCACAGCAGGCGCTCGCCAGCGGCGGCAAAAGTACCGATAATCAGCACCCGGATCACCCATACCAGCAACGCGACAAAGATAGGTACAATTTTGACCATGATCGCGTGATCGATCAACGCATTCCCCAGCGTATCGTGGTTCAAAATCGCCAGAGAAACTCCCCACCAGGTCAACGTAGCATTCATACCAGCCGCCAAAAGCCAGGCGCCAAATAAATACCAGACCTCAGCCGGTTCGTTAATCCCTTTTTCAGGCGTAAAGAGGCGGGCAATGCCAGCAAAATCAATGCCACAAAAGGCGATCGCCAAAATGGTTGACCAGCGGATGCCCAAAAAGGTCAAATCGCCCAGCAGATCTCCCAAAGCAAAATCAGTGGTGCTGTAGTTGAAGACCTCAAAGGCCAGCAGCGCCACCAGGATTAAGGCGCCAAAGACAAAGCCACGCTGAAAGCGGAAGCGCCGAAGCACGCCTGGCGCTGCAGAAGAATGATAGGATGGATAGTTTGAGTTGTTCATACAGTTTCTCCTGAACCAAAGTTCCATTATCTGAATAGGTGGCTGCATACAGATGCAGCAAAATACCGCCGCGAGCGGGACATTTTTTGGCTTATGTTTTGGTTCAGGTACCCGGTAAGAGATCAATCCATTGCAACGACAAGCATTGTCTTAACTATAGAACAAAAATTCTATTTTGTCAAGTTCTATTTTGTCAGGTATTCTCCGGTTTGTGGATCAACCCCAGTCGCAGTAAAGCCAGATAACAAGTCATTGAGGACTTCCTCAGCCAGATGGTAACGCCCCTGGCTTAATAACAATGGGTTGACATCCGTAATCGCCAGGGGTGTCGCCACAACAGGCTGCGCATCGCCAGTAAGCAGTTCCATCGTCAATGATTCAATCAATGGCAGAGGATCGGCGCGCAGCGAAGCGGCCCACTGAGATTGCAGCGCTTCTGGAGGAACAGTCATCCCCAATAAGGTCACATCAGCCTCAGCCAATTTGGTCAATGTCGCCTCGTCGCCGGCGCCGGCAAAGACAAAAACCGTCTCCACCTGATGACCGATCAGAAAATCGGCCGCCGCCTGCCACTCAGCCGACGCGCCGGCGGGCAGTTCAATGATATAAGGGTATTCGTAGAACGGCGGGTATAACGGCTGACACAAGCCGCAATAATAAGTGATCCCTTTGCGCAATGCGTTTGAAGCAGCTTTGGAGGGGGCGTCATCTTTCAGGCTAAGCATGCCGATACGAGTATCTTGTGTAATCATGGCGGCGATCATCCCCGCCATAAAACCAGTCATATCTGGACGCTCATTTCCCAGGCGCAGCACAGTCACATTAGCCGCCTGTTCTAAGGGCAAACCAAGCGCCAGAAACTGCACACCGGCGGCGGCATTGGCTAACTCTGCCACATTGGAAGCCGGCGGCAATGCAATCACCAGGCGCAAATCGGCGCTCAAATCAGCGACCTCCAGCGCCGGGCGCACCTGCCAACGCAGCCCAGCCGCGCGGACCGATTCCCGAAGAGCAGACTCAACCCGATCAGCCAGGGAAGATTCCGCTTCAGGTGGACGCAGCAAAATCACCAATGGCATCAGCGGAGTCGAGGTAACCGTCGGCTGCAAGGGGGTAAACGTGGGCGCCGGCGTCAGTGCTTGCGCGGTAGGAGTGGAGGCAGCCGGAGTGAATGTCGGCGTAGACTGAACGCGACCGCAAGCGATCAATGTCGCGCACAACCAGAAAATGAGCAGATAACGTGATAGTTTCAAGGGTTTCGCTCCAACAACGGTAAAGATTGGGGAATATTGTACCATCCTGTAAAGCTGTTCCCAGTCGAAAAGACTGCTCGATTGTCCTACGGTATAATAAAGGAGAAATTCATGCTTTCCGATCGCGAATACGCTGAGACAATGAACCTACCCCCTACCGAATATGATCCCAATGACCCGGCGGAATTTCCTCCTGCCCGCCGGCGGCGCGCCCATCGCTTGTTAGCGCCAATGGACGCGGACGAACGCGCCGCTTTTTTGGATCAATTCGCGCACCGCGCCTCGCCAACGATTGATTTCTTCATTTTTTCGCTGCTGGCCGGGCTGATCATCAGTTTGGGGTTGGTGGTTGATTCGCCAATCTTGTTATTTTGCGGCGCGCTATTAGCCCCAGTCATGGCGCCGGTGGTTGGTATCTCCCTGGGGACGATCACCGGATCAGGGCGTTTCTTTTTTCGCAGCCTGATGGGCCTTTGTGTCGGCAGCGTGTTGGTCTTTGTCTGTGGGACGTTGGCAGGACGGCTTGTAGACACACAAAACGCCCAGATGTTCAACCAGGTCTATAATCATGCCCAAATCTCCTGGCTGAACCTGCTGGTGCTTTTGACCGGGGCGATTTTGGCCAGCGCGTATATGACTCACAGCGAGCACGCCGCCTCACGACCAAGCGTCGCTATTGCTTACGAGTTGTACGTGCCTCTGGCAGTCGCCGGATTTGGCCTGACCAATAAAGCGCCGCATCTCTGGCCAGACGGGTTGGTCATTTTTGCCTTCTATTTGGCTCTAGCGGCCCTGGCAGGGGTTTTTACACTGGCGATCATGGGATTCCGTCCATTGACCCTGTTTGGCTACACTCTGGGCGGCGGAGTGGCGTTGGCAGGCGTTATTTTGACCATGGTCATCGGCAGCGCTGGCGCGGCGTTTGGGGCGCGGGTTGCTTTGCCTACGCTGACCCCAACCCTGACCCGCACCTTAACTCCGGTTCCGCCAACCTCCACTCAGACCAGTACCCCGATTCCCCCCACTGCCACCTCGACAGCGACTCTTACCCCCACCCATACGCCCATCCCCACAGAAACTATCACCCCTACGCCCACCCCGGTCTATGCGCTGATTAGCGCCAGCGTCGAGGCGGGCGGAGCCAAAGTGCGCGCTGCGCCTGGCTTCCAGGGCCGGGTGCTGCGCACTTATTTGAACGGGACATTACTCCAGGTGCTGCCCGACACGATGAGTGTAGATGATGCTATCTGGGCGCATGTCATCGTGACGACGGATAACGCCGAAGGCTGGATTTTGCAATCGCTGATTGTGATGGCAACGCCAGCGCCCAGTTGGTAAACATTCCCAGGTCAAGGGGTCGCGTCAGCTACCAGATCGTCGGCTCTGAAAGCCCCCGGCAGCAGTTCAGCTACGGTCATCTCGCGCAGCACTTCGCCGGCTGCATTCGCAATCAACACAAGCGTCTCCAGCCCAAACTCGGCCAACACCTGACGACAAGAGCCGCACGGCGAGCCGCCATTTGGCGTCACCACTGCCACAGCAAGAAACTCACGTTCTCCCTCAGAGACCGCTTTGAAAACCGCCACCCGTTCGGCGCAAATCCCGGCCGGGTAAGCAGCGTTTTCTACATTCACACCATCGTAAATACGCCCGGAGGCCGTCAACAGGGCCGCGCCGACCGCATAATGGGAATAGGGGGCATAGGCCCAACTGCGCACTTCTTGAGCCGCAGAGACCAATTGCTGACGCAAGGCATCGGTTAAGCTTTCACGAGACATTGTTCAACCCTTGGAATGAGAAGTTTCGCCGGATTCTGGCTTTAGTTTGCGGATTACGCGCGCCGGCACCCCAACCGCCAGTGAATTGGGCGGCACATCTTTTGTCACCACTGCGCCCGATCCTGTGGCTGCGCCGGCGCCGACCTTCACCGGCGCGACCAGCATGGTATCGCTGCCAATAAAAGCCCCTTCTCCGATCTCGGTCGGACGTTTCTTTCCATCCATACCAAAATTGCAAGTGATCGTCCCAGCCCCAATATTGACGTTGGCGCCGATCTGCGCATCCCCCAGATAGGCAAAATGCCCCATCTTGACGCCAGGCCCCAAATATGAATTCTTAACCTCGCCAAAGTTTCCCAGGTGAACCCCTTGCGCCAGATGCGCCCCCTTGCGCAAATGAGCGTAAGGGCCAAGGTTCACATCATCCTCCAAGAGCGCCGATTCGATGACCGAGGCGAGCGCTTGGACCCGGTTGCCCAACCGGCTGCTGCGAATGATAGTGTTGGGGCCAATCACGCAGGCTTCGCCAATCACCGTCTTTTCATGCAAATACGTATTGGGCCAAATTACGGTATCACGACCGATCACTACCTCCGGCTCGACATAAGTGGTCGCCGGGTCAACAATTGTCACCCCTTCCAGCATCCACTGCTCGTTAATACGCGCCCTCATTGCCGCCGCCGCCTCTGCCAGATGGACGCGCGTATTAATCCCGATCATCTCTTCCACATCCTCGGCCTGGATCGTTTCAACCTGCAGTCCATCGCCCACTGCCAAAGCCACCGTATCGGTCAGGTAATATTCTCCTTTGGATGAAAGGGGAATACGGTGTAAAGCATCCCACAACCAGTCGGAGCGAAAACAATAAACGCCTGGGTTTAACTCGCGCAGCGCCAATTGCTCTGGCGTGGCTTGTTTTTCCTCGACAATGGCCTGCACCCGCCCCTGCACATCGCGCACAATCCGGCCGAAGCCACGCGGATCGTCAGTCACCAACGTCAGCATTGTCATCGGCCCGGTGTGGCGCTCTTGGGCCTTCACCAAAGCGCGCAAAGTATCGCCGCGCAAAAGCGGCATATCCGCATAAGTCACCAACACCAGATCTGTCTGGCCACGCAGCGCACGCTCCGCCTGCAAGACAGCATGCCCCGTGCCAAGCTGCTGCTCTTGTTCAACAAATTGCACTTCGCCGGCGAAATATTGGCGCATTTGCTCTGCCCCATGCCCAACCACTACCACGGGTTGAGTCTCTGTCGCCTGGCGCGCCGCCTGCACACCATACCAGGTAAGGGGTTTTCCCAAAATGGGATGCATTTGCTTTGGCAAAGCCGATTTCATGCGCGTGCCCTGGCCGGCGGCCAGGATCACAGGGGTCGTCCTCATAAAGGCCTCCTCAGAATTAAATAGCAACGGGCATTGCGCGATTACCCAACGCGATGCCCGTTCCAGATTAGCTGGGGCGCCTGGATTCGAACCAAGATAAGCGGATTCAAAGTCCGGTGTGCTACCATTGCACCACGCCCCAATCAGAGCGGGTTGTATTATAACATAAGCAGGGCGTGGCTGGCAATACCCTTTTTACTTTTTCTCGTCAGTTCCTGGCGCCAGGCCAAGTTTAATCGCTTGATCGAAGGTAAGCGTCTTCGCAGTAAAGACATCTTCCAGTTTACCCTTATCAGCGACATTGTCCCAAAAAGAATCCAGATCTTGATTTTTCACGCGATCCATTTGAGCAAACAAGTCATCCAGATTGGGCAGCGGTTCCGCCGACGCAGCTTGCGAGGCTGCTTCCCCGAGCGGCAGCAGCGACTCGCTCATCGTTACCTCAGAAAGTTCCTCAGGCGCGAATGCCAGGGCTTCCACATCCAGGTCTATTTGCGAGATTGCCCCATCAATGGAGCGAAAATGATCCGGCGTGATCGGCGCTTTGGACACCAGCAAAAGGGCATGTGATTTGCCCAAATGCACCATACAAAAATTATACAGGCCGCCCTTGAGATACCATAAACCATCGGGCTTACGCGCGTTCAGCATGTGCGACAATTTGGTGCTGGCTGCTAAAGCGGAAATCACCTGCGTGATCAAATCAGGAAGTTCCTCCGGCCAGTCGCCAGCCTGGGCTTCCACCTGGCCGATAATATCAATTAAGAATACAGCCACCGCCCCCAAAGAGCGGCGCAAATCCGCCACCACTTCGGCGGGGGTCGGTGTGACGGATGCCGGCGCAGGGGCAGGCGTGGAAACGGACGGCGCAGTAGGAGGCGCGGAGACGCCGGGGAAAAACTCAGCAGGAACCGCCTCGCGAAACGGATCGGAGGGCGGCGGGGCGTAAGCGCTGCGCCCAATCCGCATCTGCTCACGACGGGTAAGAGGGCGATCAGCGGGCGGAGCAGCCGGCGGCGTTGCTGGAGGCGGGGTTGGCGTGGTTGGAGTGCGCGTCGCAGGCTGAGTCGTCCGGGTAATATCCGGCGCCGGCACGGTTGGGTTACGCACCGCCGGCGGCGGGGTCGGACGCGCCGGCGGAACATTGTCGGGGGCCGGCGTGGTTGGGTTGCGCACCGCCGGCTGGGTTGTCCGAGTCGTGTCGGGCACTGGCACAGTCGGGTTACGCACCGCAGGTTGAGTTGTCCGCGCCGTGTCGGGTACTGGCACGGTCGGATTACGCACCCCTGGCAGCGGCGTTTGACGCGCTGGTGGAGTGCTATCAGGCATCGGTGTAGTGGGATTGCGCACCGCGGGCTGCCCCGTGCGCGAGGGTGGATACGCATCAGGAATAGGCGTCGTCGGATTACGCACTGAAGTGCTCGTGCGCGAAGAGGGGTATGCATCCGGAATGGGGGTTGTCGGGTTGCGCACCCCTGGAGGAGGCGTCGGGGAACTCTCAATTCCCAGGCAGCGCTCAATCGCGCCTAAAAAGTCGGCCATGTGGACGGGCTTAAAAAAGAACGCGTCGGCGCTCGAGTCTGCCACCTGCCGGCGGATCTTCGCATCGTCTATACCCGTCACCATAATCACTTTAACATTAGGACTACGTCTCTTCACACGACCGATCAAATCAAAGCCGCTCATCCCCGGCAGGCGCACATCTACTACCAACAAGTCTACCGGCCGGCGCGCAATATCCAGCAACGCCTCTTCGCCCGAAGGCACTTCCGCCACATCTAAATCTGCCTTGAGCGTGCGAATACCATTGGTCAACAAACGACGCACATCGTGTTGATCATCTACCACCAAAATACGCTGTGTAGCCATAGCCTATCACCTCCAAAGTAGAGATAGACTGATTGTAACAGAAAAAAAGACCTTAGGGCAAAAAAACCTTAAGGTCTTTTTTACGGAAAAGGAGAAAAGTTTATTCCACGCGCCAACAAGCAACCCAGTGATCCGGTTTAGCCTCGCGAAAAACCGGCTCTTGTAGACTACATTGTTCCATCGCCACCGGGCAGCGCGGATGAAAACGGCAGCCTTTGGGAGGATTGAGCGGGCTGGGGACATCGCCTTGCAAGATAATACGCTTCCGCCGGATCGTCGGGTCGGGAATGGGGATGGCCGACATCAAAGCCTGGGTATAAGGATGCAGAGGATTGACAAAAAGCTCCTCGCGATTGGCGAACTCCACCATCTTGCCCAGGTACATCACTGCCACACGGTCGGAGATATGCTCCACAACACTCAGGTTGTGGGCAATAAATAAATAGGTCAGGCCAAATTCGCGCTGCAAATCCTTGAGGATGTTCAGCACCTGCGATTGGATCGAAACATCCAAAGCCGAGACCGGCTCATCGGCGACAATAAATTTCGGGCGCAGAGCCAGGGCGCGGGCAATACCAATGCGCTGACGCTGCCCGCCTGAAAATTCATGCGGATAACGGCGCGAATGATATTCTTCCAGGCCAACTTTGCGCAGCATTTCAATGACTACGCCATAGCGCTCTTTGGGTTTGCCAACATTGTGGATCTTCAGCCCCTCCATCACCGACTCGCCGATAGGCATACGCGGGTCCAGCGAAGCGTAGGGATCCTGAAAAATAATTTGCATATTGCGCCGCATGGCCTTCAGTTCAGCGCCGCGCAGCTTGAAGACATCCGTCCCATTGAATAAGACCGAGCCAGCGGTCGGCGGGGTCAAACGAAGCATAGTACGGCCAACGGTTGTTTTGCCGCAGCCTGATTCACCCACCATGCCCACCGTTTCACCCTCGCGAACGGTGAAGCTGACATCATCCACCGCCTGCACCTGGGCCACCACGCGCTGCAACACACCGCCGCGCACCGGAAAATACTTAACCAGATTCTTGACCTGGATCAAGTCCCATTTGCCATCGCTTGATTTTTCACCGCTTACTGCAGTATTGGTCGCTATTAATTCTTCTTTCATCGAAAAAGCCTCTCACAAGAACCGCTATCAAAAAACTCAGGCATTGGGGGCCTGATGGTTGCGAGCAGAATCATTCTGATATAACCAGCAGCGCACCGTATGTTTGGTCGAAAAATCAATCAGATCAGGTTCAGCTTCGGTGCAAATTTGCAACTGCTTCTCCTGGCGGGCGCGGCAGCGCGGCGCGAAACGACAGCCGGGCGGCAAATTGACCAGGTTTGGCACCGAACCTGGGATGACATCCAACACCTCTTTGACCTGTCCTAGCACCGGGATAGAAGCCATCAGCCCCTGGGTATAAGGATGTTGAGGTTGCGCAAAAAGCGTCCTGACATCCGCCTGTTCAACAATCCGGCCGGCGTACATAATAGCCACCCGGTCAGCCATTTCCGCGATGATCCCCAAATCATGGGTGATCAGGATCACCGCCGTGCCCATACGGGTGCGCAGGTCGCGCATCAAGTCCAAAATTTGCGCTTGAATGGTCACATCCAGGGCAGTGGTTGGTTCATCGGCAATCAAAAGCTGAGGATTAAGCGCCAACGCCATAGCAATCATGACACGCTGCGCCTGGCCGCCTGACATTTCATGCGGGAAGGCCTGCGCCTTTTTCTCTGGCGAGGGAATGCCCACCAAACGGAGCAGTTCAACCGCCTTTTCCCAGGCCTGTTCCTTGCTCATGTTCTGGTGAATTTGCAATACCTCGGCCACCTGATCGCCTATTTTAAAGACCGGGTTCAAACTGGACTGCGGCTGCTGGAAAATCATGGACATGCGGTTACCGCGCATGTGCACCATCTCTGCTTCAGAGAGTTTCAGCACATCGCGACCTTCAAAGAAAATTTCGCCGTTCACAACTTTGCCAGGAATTCCCACCAGGCGCATGATCGAGAAAGAGGTGACGCTCTTGCCGCAGCCCGACTCGCCCACCAATCCTAGCACCTCGCCCGGCATCACATGAAAATCTACCC
>CAIQJJ010000339.1 GCA_903872065.1 uncultured Anaerolineales bacterium
CCCCTTGCCGGTCGAACAAATCCCGATATTCCCCACCCACTTCAGCCTGAAAATAATTGCGGATGGGAATTCCGCTGGCGCTTTGTCCATTTTCCAGGTCAAGCTGGCCGATGGCAACCGTAACGAGGTAGCTGGCCATGGGCTGACGCTCCTCCCAGGTGAAGGTGGACATTCCTCCTTCGGCGGCGCTTGAAACCAAAACCCCATTGGCCGCCGCCAGGTATCCCTGCGGCGCATGGATGCGGAGGGTGTAGGTCGCTTTGTCCAGCGGGTGATCGTTTGCAGGGAAAAACGTCGCCGCGCCGTCTGGCTCGCTAAACACATAGCTGCCGCCCTCGTAAAATATCCAGCCCACCTCATCCCCGCCGCTTTGAGAAGCCAAAGTTGGCGGCTCGCCACTGTAGCGCACAACCACCTCGAAGGATTCGCCCAACCCAAGCGGCTGCAACGGAGTGATGGCGAACTCTTGTCCATCACGTTGGAACTGGGCTGGCTGACCATTGACAGTCAGCAGATCGATCTGGAAACCGAGAAAATCCAGGTTGAACTGCGCCAGGGGCTGGGTGGCAGTGGCCCGGATGGTTGCTTCTCCCTGGAGGACAGATGTGGCCAGATCGGGGACGGTCAGGTCGAGAGTGTAGTGATCCACATCATAGCCGCCGTTGCCGAAGGCCGGGTAAAACGTATCCCCGATCCCGGCCGCGCCAGGCTGCGCTTCTGGCAGGGAGGCGGTAAAGATCACCGCGGGCGAATCCGTTGGGACGATGGGAGTGGCTGTGTCTGCGGCGGCGACTTCGGCTGTCGCCTCAGTCGTAGACTCGGCTGCAGCTTCAACTGCCACCTGAGTTGCAACCTCCGTCGCAACGCCAGACGCAGCGGATGCCGCAGCGGGCGGTTGCACAGTTGGCGCGGGCTGACTGGCCTCGGGGGACGGAGCAGCAGCGCAGGCGGCCAGGAATACGATGAACCAGAAAGTGGAAAGTAGGAAGTGACGAGTTGTTTGCTTCATAAAGAGCTACAGTGTGAGGCGAACATTACTGGGATGGGCAGCCAGGCGGCGTCGCGCCGGTGCGGGGAAACAAAACCACAGCATTATTGGGGATTTCAAACGCCGGCTGATAGGCGCACAACAAAGGCTCGGCAACGCGTTCAGCCCAGGCGTCGTTTTCCTCGCCAAATTCGCGCAAACTGCCTTGCCGGCCAGTGTAAAGCGGGTCGCTGACGATCAAGGCGAAACGATGCTGGCGCAAGTCGGTGTAAAAGCGCTCCAGGTAAAGCGAGTTATTCGACATTTCCATCTCGGTGAGAAAAACCAGCTCATAATCATCCACCAGGCGTGGTTGGTTGTCGTGCGAAAGAGCGCCAAAAGTCAATAACTGCCGCTCGCGGATGAAGAGTATCTCGCACCGATTGAGCGGGCAAGCATTCTCTTGCTGCGCTTGAGTAATTGCCTGGCGCAGATTTTCCAGGCCTTGCTGCGCTTGCGCCATATCCAAAGCCGGCGCAGGAGCAGCCGCGGCCAGGGACAGGTAGAGAGGGAGAGCAGCCACGATCAAAGCCACTGCCACGGCAAAGAGTGGGAAGTGGGAAGTGGGAAGTGGAGAGCGGTACAGATCACCGCCGCGGTACAGATCACCTCCGGGGTGGGGTACCCCCTCTCCATCGCTGCTCTTGCGATGGGGAGGGCCGGGGTGGGGTACTCCCTCTCCATCGCTGCTCTTGCGATGGGGAGGGCCGGGGTGGGGTTCTGCAGCGCCCGCCGCCTGAGAAAAGAACGCATCGAAGCTGAGGAAAGCAGCAACGACGAGAAGCAGCACCCAGAAGGCATCCAGGTTATGCAAGCCCTTGCCGCCGCCGATCTTAAGGCTGACGATAATCCCGCCCACGAAGAACGCGCTCAAAATCACAAACAAGCCAGACAAACTCGGTATAGACCACCGCCGGGGAAGAGAGAAAAAAATGGAAGAATGAGATGCAGAAGTGCGGTGGAGGAGACCAGGCAGCAGGGAGATAAGAATCACTCCACTCAGCGGCAGAGCATAGACAAGCGCCCCCAAGAGGATGCCTGGGGTATAAGTGGCATTGGGCCAAAGGCGATACCACAGCAAAGCAGAACGAAAAGTGGAATCGAAATAGAATGCGGGGTTGCCAGAAAGCGCCTGGTAGGTCTTTTGGGCTATGAAGCCAGCGACAAGACCCAGGCCAGCCCAGAGGGCGGGGGGCAAGAAATAAGCCAGGAGAGGAAGTGGAAAGTGGGGAGCGGGAAGTGGGGAGTAGGCAGTAGGCAGTGGGGAGGGATGCAGACCACCGCCGCGGGCAAAGACCGCCCGGTCGTCGCCGCGAGGAAGAGCGCCGCCAGAAGTGGCATGAGGCTCTTCAAGCTGAGGACGGTGCAGGGGTTGTTCGAGGAAATACAGCGCGGCCGCCAGCAAACCGGGGAACGGCAGCCAGTTCACTCGGCTGAGGCCGGCCCACACGGAGGCCAGCGCCACAATGATCAGACTGCGCCAAAAGCGGTGGGTATCAACACCCCACAGGACCAGGATCGGCATGACCAGGAGGTGATAGTAAACGGGGGGCTGCAAAAGGTAGAGATAAGTATAAAGGGCAAGACCCCACAACCAGGGGGTGGGTGGCTGAGAGCGTCCCGCAGCCGCCAGGATGATCTTGAGGCGGCGAACGAGCAGGCCAGCAACGAGGAGAGCGGCTGCGTTAAAGAGAAGGGCTTGCCACAAACGATGAAGCCAGATGGGACTATGGAGAATGAGGAAAGGGATGGATTGGAGAAGGTAACGGGTGGGATGGAGTACCGGCAGAGGAAGCGCCTGGCCGTAAAGCGTGGGGGCAAACCAAAGCGAGGCGTAGTAGTAGCGGCTGGATTCAGACCAGCCGAGGGAAAATGGGTAAGGGGTGGTATAGCGCAAGAGGCCGGTGTTTTCGCCCAGGAGAAGCTGAAGCAAGGCGGTATGCGCCAACAAGACAAGCAGAAAATAGACCAGCGCGGTGGTTCCTACCGCTCTGGAAGAGCGCTGCGCCGGACGAGGCGGATAGAGGCAGACGAGAAGGACGGCGCTGGCAATCGAGGCAAACAATAGGGATAGGCCGCGCCTGGAGAGAGATGGGTCAAAAACAAAGACAACGGTTGGGGTGAGAGCAGCCAGAAGAATGAGCAGCGCCCAACCCAAAAGCAAACCAGCCCACCGCCGCGGGACAACCCACTGCTGACGAGAATTTTTCATGGGCGTGAGATCCCCTGCTTCAACTGCTGGAGATCGGCATCCACCATGCGCTGGACAAGTTGTTCAAAGGTGAGCGTAGGCTGCCAGGCAAGTTTTTGGCGGGCGTTGGTCGGATCGGCGATAAGCTGGACAGGTTCGGGGGGGCGCACAAAACGGGGGTCTACGATGACATAATCGCGATAGTCCAGATCCAGGCGGCCAAAAGCAAGCTGGCAAAATTCGCGCACCGTGTGGGTCTCGCCAAAGCCAATGACAAAATCTTCGGGGGGTTCATGCTGCACCATACGCCAGAGAGCTTCAACATAATCGCCGGCGAATCCCCAATCACGGCGGGCGTCCAGGCTGCCCAGGGGAAGCTGGTCGGCAAGCCCGAGCTTGATGCGAGCAGCAGTCTGGGTGATCTTGCGGGTGACAAAATCCGGGGGACGGCGTTCGCTTTCGTGGTTATAGAGAATCGCCGCCACGGCAAACAAGCCAAAGGATTGGCGATAGTTGACTGTAGTCCAATGGGCGTAGGCTTTGGCAATCCCATAGGGAGTGCGAGGGGAAAAGGGAGTGTTTTCGCGCTGGGGGGACTCGATGGGATGGCCAAAGACTTCGGACGAGGAGGCCTGGAGGAAACGCGCCTGGGGGCGCGCCTGGTGGATGGAATCCAGAAGGCGAGCGACGCCGAGGGCATTGATCTCGCCTGTGCAAACGATCTGCCCCCAGGAGGCCGGCACGAAAGTATGGGCAGCGAGATTATAAACTTCGTCAGGCTGGTAAGTTTCAATCAAATGCAGCAAAGAGGCCTGGTCAGCCAGGTCGCCGGGGGCAAGGGTGATGGAGCCCAAGATTGATTGGACGCGGGCAAAGCGCTGCGCGGTGGATTGCACCGCGTTTGCAGCGCCGGCCGCGTGATCCATGCCAATAACCGTATAGCCTTTTTGGAGCAGGAGTTCAGCCAGGTAAGAGCCGTCTTGTCCCAGGATGCCAGTGATCAGCGCAGTGCGATTATTGGGCACGGATTCCTCCAGCACGAGCTTTTTGCCTGTCGGTGAACCAACCGCCGACGAAAATAAGCAGCGCTGCAGCAAGGTTGAGCAGGATCATGACCTTGATATCCAGGTGGGCAAATTTGAGAGCATAACGGGTAATATACCATTCGCTAAATGAAAGGACAAAGAACGCCTCAAAAGCAAGACCGCGTTTGAACCAGACCCGGCTGCAAGTCGCCTGATTTGCTGCCGTCTGCCAGCTCCAGGCGCTCACAAGCGCCATCCACGGCAGCAAAAAGGCGCGATAGCGGGGGGTGTCCCACTGATCGCCGCCGCCGATTAGCGCCGTGAAGACGATCCAGGCCAGTAAGAGCAGGGCAATCCAGAGCCACTGGCGGGAAAGTAGGCAGTTGGCAGTTGGCAGTTGGCAGTGGACAGCGGGGAGCGATACAGACCACCGCTCTCCCTCTCCATCGCTGCCCTTCGCGATGGGGAGGGCAGCGGTACAAACCACCGCCGGGGTGGGGTCTCCCTCTCCATCGCTGCCCTTCGCGATGGGGAGGGTTGGGGTGGGGTAATAGGTCGCAGGCACGTTGCAGGCGGCCCGGCGCGCCAGCCAGGCGACGAGTAAACTGTAGAGGAGAAACGGGGCGAGAGCATACCAACCCGCGGCGCGAAAAAAGCCGATCAGACGCATGATCCAGGCCGCGTCGGGATCGCCTACAACCGCCGGTAAGACGGGCTGGGCAATCCCATAGACAAGGACTACAACCCACTGCCATTGCTCGCCGACAACGTCAAACAAACCCTGAAGCATGCCCGAGGCGCGTTCGGCGAGATGCGCCTGGAGACTGAGGCTGCTTTGCAGCCAGCCGATCACAATCTGTGGCAGCGAACTGCCTTGCAAAGAAGGCAGGCGCGCCCAAACAACCAGAACAACGACAATTCCGGCAAGGAAAACACCGCCAAACCAGAGAGCTAATTTCCAATTCTTGGGACGCGCCTCCAACGCCCAAAAGCCGATTAAGGGCAAGAGGGACGCAACAGCCGCCAGGGGGGAAAAGAAGAGCAAAAGCAAGGTGGAGGCAAGAAACCAGAACAGCCCGCCGCGCCGCCCAAGCTGAATCTGCGACAGGGCAAAAATTGTGGCGCTAATGGCGGGGAGCAAAAACATCTCCCGCATGTGGGTAGAGCCGAGCAGAACTGCTTCTGGGTAGAGGGCGAAAATCCAGGCCGCCCAGGGTGAGGCGTCGCCCAGCCACGGGCGCGCCGCCGCTTCCAGGAGCAGCGTCCCACAAGCAGCCGCGGCAGCGCCCAAGATCAAAATCAGCCAGGGGCGGTGGGCGTCCAGGCTGAGGAAGCGGTAGACCGCTGCGCTGAGAGCAAGCATTCCACCATATTGATCGTCATTGCTCTGCCCGCCAAACGCCACCCCCAACGGACGGGCAGAGACGGCCAACTGCCAGGCTTGCTGATCGCGCCGGAAGGCATCGCGGTAAAAATATCCCAGGCGATGGGCTTCATTCTCGGTATAGCCAACGATGGGGAGAAGCGCCATCAACGAGAGGCCCAACCCAAAACGGATGGCGGCGGCGCTGAGGGCCGGGGCCAGCGAAGTTGACGCGCCAACTGCACGGCGCACACCGGCCACGCCGGCGATGGAGAAAATCAAGAGCAGAAAATAAGCCCACCAACCCTGAAGTTTGGCCGCTGCGCCATCGCTCAGGGTCAACAGGCATCCCCCCAGGGCGCCAGCCAGTAAGCAGTAGGCAGTTGGCAGTAGGCAGTGGGGAGCGGTAGAACCCACCGCAGCGGTAGAACCCACCGCCGTGCGAAGAGAAAGTTTCGTTGGCATGATTATCGCTCTCTGATTGCCTGAAAGCACAGAAGGAGGAAAAGAATCACCAAAGACTGCAAGGGGATCAAAAAGCGCGGGTTATCGCCGTGATCCAACAAGGTCTGCAGGATAGAGCAAATCCAGATGGCGCTGGCAATCAACCAGGCGGTAGCAGGCAGGGTAAGCCGCGGCGCGATGGGGAAGGGGCGAGTGGAGAGTGGGGAGTGGGGAGCGGTAGAACCCAGCGCGGCGATGGAACCCATCACTGCGTTGCGAATCAGCGCCAGGGGAAACAGCAGTGAAGCGGCAATAAAGAGCAGGTTGGCCGCGAAGAAGACGGCGCGGGCGGCGAGGATCGCCAGTTTCAAACCCTCTGCAAGGGCCGGCCAGCGCAGCGCGTCGGCCTGCCAATAGACCGGGGCGCGCCAAAACATCCACCAGCCGGAGAGGGCGTTTTGCAAAAATAAGTCGGGATGCTCGCGAATCAATTGGACGGATAATTTGGTCAGGAGGCGGGATAAATCATAAAAGTTCAGCTTGGCGGCGCGCTGCATGGCGGGGATGGCTTCCCATACGGCGTTGGTCTGCGTGCCTGTGCGTGCAATTTGCTCATCACGGTAACGAATGTAGGTATCGCGCAGCGCAGCATATTCATCGGGAACATATTCAAAATAGGCGCCGGTGTGCTGGATGGTATGATAGCCGGTCATGGTGGTCAAAGCCCAATCGCCATACCGCTGGTGAATAAAAGCCATCCAGCCGCCGGGAAAACCGTAGGCCGTGCCGCCCATCATGGCATGGGCGAAGACACGCTCGCCCACGCCCTTTGCTATGGTGATGAG
>CAIQJJ010000340.1 GCA_903872065.1 uncultured Anaerolineales bacterium
CCCCTGAAACTGACCCTTCTCCCTACCCTTATCCGACGCCGTAGGCGCTTAACAAAAAGCTCCCGCAACTTGAAAAGTTGCGGGAGCTTTTTGTTTGCCGTAGATTTTTTGGGTGATCAGTCGGTTGCTGAAGAAGTTTTAGCAGGCGCAGGCGCCGCCGGCGGCGTTGGCGATGAGTTGGTGTTGGCTTCAGTCTTTGTCTCAGTCTTTTTGCTTTCCTCTTTTGTTCCAGAGGTAAACTTCTGCCCCGATGGAGATTTGTGGTCGGTGGCGTAAAACCCCGAGCCTTTAAACACAATTCCCACCGGCGAATAAACTTTTCGCAACGACTTCTTGTTACACTCCGGGCACCAGGTGAGCGCTTGATCTGTAAACTTTTGTTGGCGATCAAACTGAACACCACAGCTTTCGCAACGGTAAGTATAAACTGGCATAAACAACCTCTCTTTCACTTTCGTCATTTTCATTATAGCGCGCCTGATGAACGATGGCAAGAGTGCAAGCCGGTTCTTATAGAACTCTAACAGATTTGTTTGTTGATAGGAATCGTCAGGGCAAACACACTCCCGCCGCCCGTCCGCGGTTCAGTCCAAATCTTCCCGCCGTGCGCTTCGACCGCCAGGCGGCAAAAGGTGAGACCCAATCCAGACCCGCGGCGGCGTCCTTTTTGGCCTGGAATTTGGGTAAAGCGATCAAAGATTTTATCGCGAAACTCTTCTGGGATGCCAGGCCCAGTGTCACTGACACGGATGACGACCATGTTGGGTGGATATAGTTCTGCTGAAACCACTACCTGACCCCCAGTGGGCGTAAATTTGAGTGCATTATCAATTAAGTTGGTGATCACGCGGATGAGTTTGCTCTGGTCAACTTGGATGGTGGGCAGGTTGTGCGACAGATCGTGGCGCAAAATGACGCCGATCTCGCCCGCTTGTGGCAGTAAGTCGCCCAAAATGTTGGGGATCAGTTCATTTAGTTTTGTGGGGAGTACCTGAAGTTCCATGCGGCCGGCTTTGAGGCGGGCGATATCCAGCAAGGACTCGATCAAACCCAATACACGGGTGGCGCTGTTACGCGCCACGCGCATGGCTTGATCGATCAGTTCGTCGCTGCGTTGTTCATCTGTAAATACACTGTCAAGAATATCCACCGCGTTTAGTACAGAACTAACCGGAGAGCGCAGATCGTGAATCAGCGTTTCGGTGATCAATTCGCGCGCCTGGCTGATTTGCCATTCCTCAGTAATATCGCGCAGCACCAACATCCAGCCGATCGCACGCCCCTCTTGTCCCCAGACAACCAGGCCGGAACGTTCAACAACACGCTCTGGTTTGGGATCAGTGATAGCGAGAGTGGCTTTGGGCGCGGCGAGCGCCTCTCCCTGTGCGAGGCTTTTTACCAAATTGGTTGCTTCCTGGCTGGTATAGCCTAAAGTTAATAAAGCATTTGCCGGCAGCCCAAAAAGCAATTTGCCAGTCAACTCTTCTTCTGGCAACCCCATCATCTTATGGATGGCGCGATTCGCCAGAGATATCCTTCCATCACTGTCAATCATCAAAAGCCCCTCGCCGACCGAATCCAATACAGCAGCCATCCGATCTCTTCCGTGAGTCACATCTTGGAAGAGTAGAGCGTTTTGTAGGGAGATCGAAATTTGAGAGACCATTGCATAGAAGAGCTGCAGCGTTTCCTCTTGTAAGTCTTGAGCGGCCGGGGTATGGATCAACACCATTCCTAACCGGTGATGTGTGACGACAATCGGAAAGATGGTCACTGAGCAATCGCGGCAGGTCCCGCGCAGGCCGGCGGGGTCTTCATCGCCCGGAGCAATGCGCAGCCTTTCTGTATTCAGAAAAGCGGGTTGGATGCTTCCTAAACTGGCTTCGGGGATGTGCTGTGGGTAGACGCATGGCAGCGTTCCGGTTGTGGGGGCTTTGTCATAAGCCAGGTAGGCTTTTTGGCTTTCATCCCATAAATAAGCCGTGAGCGAGACGCTGGGAACAGCTTCTGCCAGGGCGCGCACAGAAGTTTGTAAAATGCCTTCAAATTCAGTGCTGGCAACCAGGCGCGAGCTAAGCTGGTATAAGATCGATTGATCGTGTAAGCGGTGTTGAATTTCGGTGTATAGTTCAGCGTTGACCACCGCAACCGCAGCCTGGGTGGCAAGCTGGGTGATGAAGGCCTGGTCGCTTTCAGAATAGGCGTTGGGGAGATCACTTTCGAGCGTCAAAGCGCCTAAAACCCGATCCTCGCGAATCAAGGGAATGCTTAATTGCGAACGCACCTGCCGGTCGGCAAATTCACCTGCATTGACCTCAGTTTGTATATTTTCTATCCGAATGGCCTGCCGGCTTAAAATCACTTTGCCCGCCAATCTGCTGTTGAGGTCGTAACGATTATTAATATCGTTATATCCCTGGCTGGCTTTGGTTTCAAGCTGGTTGAGGCGGGGGTTGTAAAGGCTGAGATCGCCCCATGGAGAATTGGTGAACTTGGTGGCATAAGCCAGGATCATCTCGAACAATCGCGGCGAGTTGATTGCCGCCGCCAGCTCACGACCTACATTTTCGAGAATCTCTAATTGGGCGGCGCGGCGCGCCAGAGCTTTATCGGTTACTGCGTAGAGGCGCGCATTTGAAACCGCAATCGCCGCTTGCAAAGCCAGCGTTTGCAGTAGATCAACCTCTTCAGGCGCAAATGGGTGCGGGGTATCGTAATAGACCGAAAGAATGCCAATTTGCCCATTGGGTGTAATGAGCGGAAAATCTCCATACGCGCGAATATTTTCATGGGTTAAGATCGCTCGATAAGCCAGGATCAAGTCCGCTTTATCAATATCATCCACTAACCTGGACTGCCTGGCCTGCAGGTAATTTTCAACACCCAAGTCAATTGCCAGGCCATCATTCCATTTGATAAACCGGCTGGATAATCCAAAGGTGTACCACAAGCGGTAGGCGTTGGCGCTTTCGTCGCGCAGATAAACAGCGCTGTGCTGCCCGCCAGCCAATTCCATCACTGAGCGGCATACTTGAGTTAACACTTCTTCTGCGTTCAGGCTGGCAGTGATCAGCGCCATGATCCGGTTGAGGGTTTCTAGTTGGGCGGCGCGACGCTGGGTTTGCTCATAGAGCAGCGCATTTTCGATCGCTACACTGACCTGTCCAGAAAGAATGGTTAACAGATCTAAATCAGCTTGGGTGAAGCCGATATTTTGCAGCTCAGAGAATACTGCCAGGCAGCCGATAGTTTGCTTTGAGGTGATGAGCGGTACGCCAGCCCAGGCTTCGGGCGTTTCGGCGCTGGCCGGCAGGCCGACTTTGTCCAGGACATCGCGCTGCCTGGGTGTGAGTAAGATTGGCTTCCCCTCGCGAATGACGCGGTCAGTCAGCCGGTCAGGTTGCAAGGGGCGCGGCGGCCAATAATTGCGTTTGCCAAACTTTACCGCCAGGGGATATGTAATCAAGCCTTGCTTGGCGTCATATAAGGCTACGTAAAAGTTTTGCACTCCCACGAATTGAGTTACTTGTTGGTGGATAACACTCAACAAATTTTCAAGGTTGAGCGTGGAACGCAGTACCCGGCTGATCTGATCTAACGTTGAAAGCTCTTGAACATGCCGTTGGAGCTGATCGCGGGCCACCAATGTTTTATAGATGAGCGCCGAGATAAAAACCGGCACACTGCCCAAAATCATTAAGATACTCCAGGGGATAATCTCAGATATCTGGTAGATGATGAGCACAAAAGGCAAAGGAGCTATCTCTGCAATGAGCAGATTCAACCACCAGCGTCGTGGAAGAGTGGTTTTAGGCAGGCATAACCGGTCAATTGCATAGAGCAAAAATTGAATACTGGCAAAGATCGTCAATGGGGCGAAGAGGTGGAACGGTGAAACATCGCCGTGAACGCCGTTTTGCCAGCCCATCAGGTGTAAGGTTAATATTAGAGGGATGATCTGAATGCCCACTGCCCGACCAATTCTGGGCAGAATGGTGTTTGGCGCCTGGTACCCTATCCCAACGCGACGCAAGCCAAATCCCAAGAGAATCCCGATCAAGCATGCCCATCCAGCAGCTGAAGCGCCAAACAACAATCCCCCGGTCAGCGAGACGATTTGGACCAGATAGATTTCACTGACTGAGAAACTGACTGGAAAGGTTACCAGGAAGGGGATAAAGATCACTAATGCGAGGCTTTGCCAGGATTGTGGCCGGGCAATCAACGTGCTGATGACTAGCAATGCTAATCCAGCGATCGGAAACAAGAGATAATAGAAATTCGCTGGAAGTTTGCGGACGGATTTCATTTTAGGACTTAGGCGTTGGCGAAAGAGTAGATGTTTTGCCAGGGGTGTAGGTTTTGGTTGGAACGAGCGTCTGTGTTGGCGCCGGCGTCTTCGTTGAAAGCGGCGTCTGGGTAGGGGGAATCGTCTTGGTTGGCGTAGCGCTCTTGGTGGGGATGGGGGTCAGCGTTGGCCTGGGTGTTTTTGTGGGAACAGGCGTCAAAGTGGGGACAGGGGTACGCGTGGGCTTCGGCGTCCTGGTGGGGACAGGCGTTAGTGTGGGAGCGGGCGTCTTAGTGGGGCGAGGCGTGTTGGTTGGAACGGGTGTCCTTGTTGGGCGAGGTGTATTCGTAGGAATGGGTGTTCTGGTCGGTCGGGGAGTATTGGTTGGTACCATGGTGCGTGTAGATGTAATCGTAGGCGTTAGCGCCAACAGGTGGGTACGCGCGGTTTCGCGCCATTCGGCCGGCGCAGAGTCTTCGGGTAAGGCAAGCAAATCCATCCATTCTTTGGCAGCCCCACGCAGGTTCGTTGTCTGCTCAAAAAGGAGGGCGCGCCAGTAATGGATTTCGGCCAGTTCAGCATCCGTCTCGGCCAGGTTGAGAGTCGCTTCATATTGGCGGCTGGCGTCATTGACGCGTTTGGCAGCCAGCAGCGCCTTCCCCAATTCAAGGTTATAGCGGAATATTCTGGGCTTTAAACTGACCGCGAGGCTGAAATCATTGACAGCTTTTTGCGCATCAGAGAGTTTTAAATACGTGAGGCCGCGATAATAATAGGCTTCCGCATCGCGCTTATTGACTTTTAAAACATTGTCGAAGGATTCCAGCGCAACTTGATAATCCCCGCCGCTTTGATATTGCGCAATGCCGATCACCAACGCGGCTTCAATATCATCTTTGATATACAGATTATACGTCTTGATGTAATTTAAAGCTTCTTCAGGCTGGTTGTTGGCCAGATATGCGCGCGCCAAAACAAGGTAGTTTGGCAGCAAGGTAAAGTCCATCTGATAGGCGGTTTCGGCTTGATTGAGCGCCAATTCATTCTCGCCGACCAGCAGATTCGCTTGGGCTTTCATCATGTAGATAGACGGAATATCCGGGCGCAGATTCTCGGCCATCTCCAGGTCTTTAATCGCCGCCTCTGCCTCACCAAGAGTAATGCGAAAAGCCGCGCGTTCAAGAAATCCATCTACATAATTGGGGTCTATCTGGGTGGCTTTATCCAGGTCGGCTAAGATTTCTTTTTCGGCCTCAGGGTCAATCGCCAGTTGGGAGCGGGCGCGTCCAACATAGGAGGGGGCGAAATTCGGGTTTTGCTTGATGGCTTTGGTGAAAGCATCTATGGCTTCATCATATCGCTTGAGCAAGCGCAGCGCTTCACCAGTGAAGAACACTAAATCAATCGCCGCTGGTTCATCGTCGCTGGCCTGTCCCATGCGCAGGAACATTTCATCGTATTTTTGCGCATCATACGACCTCAGGCCGGCAATATAGGCTTCACTGATGGGATGGGGAGTGTCAATATAGCGCGGCGTTGGGGTGTAGGTGGATTGTACCTGCGCCCATAAAGGTGTAAGCCCAGGCTTGGTTGGAACGGTTGTCCAGCGCTTGGTTGGGGTTGTTGTGGGGGTAGACGTGGCAGTAGGGGTGTCGCTTGCCCAGACTTTGGGGGTGATATTGAGCGCCGCTCGAGCGGTAGGTGTAGGAGTCCCGATCATGCTCCCAACCAAAACTCCACCGCCAATTAAACAGATTAAAACCACCACGCCCAGTATGCCGAATAATACGGGTTTGGCGCGCAAAAAAGGAGGCAACTTTTGGATGTACAGTTGTACACGAGTTGCTTTTTTGCCATCTGGGGTGGTAGGGGTTTCGGCGGCGAGTACATGCCGTTTAGGAGGAGGAACAGGGACTGCCTCGTTGTCGGTCATCCCTCCCGATAAAATCAGCCCGCGCCGTGCGGCTGCATTGTTGGGATCGAGTTTCAGGGCATTTTGTAGACAGTAAACTCGCTCGCTGGGCGAATTTACCACCGCGCTCATCCACACCCAATATTTGGCTTGTTTTTGGTCATTGTGCAGCAGGCGAGTTAACAGATCACGAGCGCGTTCTCGTTGACCTTGCTGCGCTGCGCTGACCGCTTCTTGGAACATCTTTTCGTCTGACATGTCAGGCAGACTCCATAAAAAAGCAATAAAAGAACTATCAATCTAAATGAGTTTAGCACAGGCTGGCTAACCCGACAAGGTACGGAAAAAAGAATGATCAAATCCTTTGCCCATGCGAGTATAATCCAACACGGTTCGTTGTTTTTTTTGATCTATCTATCCCTTTATACCATAGAATTCTGCAGGATTTCCTATGCCTCCTATTGTATCTGACCAGGTTATCTTTTCAATGGTGCGCGTTAGTCGCACTTTTCCACCAACCAACAAAGCCGTCTTGCGCGACATTTCGCTTGGTTTCTATTATGGCGCTAAGATCGGGGTGCTTGGACTCAATGGCGCTGGTAAATCAACCCTTTTGCGGATCATCGCTGGAAAAGATACCGGTTACACGGGTGAGGTCATCTTTTCCAAAGGTTATTCGGTTGGGATGCTGGCTCAAGAGCCGGAGTTGGACGATACCAAAACTGTCAAACAAGTGGTTGAGGAGGCAGTCCAACCGGTCAAAGATTTGTTGGCGCGTTTTGACGCGGTGAATGATAAATTTTCTGATCCGGATGCCGACTTCGATGCGCTAATTGCTGAACAATCTCGCTTACAAGAGCAATTGGACGGGATTGATGCCTGGAATCTGGACAGCCGCCTTGAGCAGGCTTTGGATGCCCTACGCTGTCCACCCTCTGAAACGTCTATTCGCATTCTTTCAGGGGGCGAACGCCGCCGCGTAGCCCTTTGCCGTCTTTTGTTGACTGAACCTGATATCCTTCTGTTGGATGAGCCTACCAATCATCTGGACGCCGAGTCGGTTGCCTGGTTGGAACGGCATTTGCAGCAGTACAAAGGCACAGTGATTGCTGTGACGCATGATCGCTATTTTCTCGACAATGTGGCCGGCTGGATTTTGGAGCTTGACCGTGGGTACGGTATTCCGTGGAAGGGCAACTATTCGTCCTGGTTGGAGCAGAAACAAGAGCGGATTCGTCGCGAAGAAACTTCGGAAACCAGGCGTTTGCGCACGCTGGAGCGCGAACTGGAATGGATCCGCATGTCTCCTAAGGCGCGGCAGGCCAAAGGCAAAGCGCGTGTGACGGCTTATGAAAAATTATTGGGGCAGGAGTATGAGCAGCGTCGTGAAAACCTGGAAATCTATCTCCCTCCTGGGCCACGCCTGGGCGATATTGTGGTGGACTTTAAGGGTATTAGCAAGGCGTATGGCGATCGTTTATTGATTGATAACCTGAACTTATCTGTACCGCCCGGTTCAATTGTGGGGGTGATTGGCCCGAATGGCGTAGGAAAGACAACCTTGCTCAGGTTGATTACCGGGCAAGAATCTCCTGATGCGGGGACGGTAAAAATTGGCGAAACTGTTAAGCTGGCTTATGTCGATCAAACCCGTAAGACGCTTGACCCGGAGAAAAATGTGTGGGAAGAAATTTCTGGCGGGGAAGATAATATTACCTTAGGCAGCCGTCGTATGAATTCACGGGCCTATGTAGCCAGTTTTAACTTTTTGGGCGCGGATCAACAGAAAAAGGTGGGGGCGCTTTCAGGCGGCGAGCGCAATCGCGTTCATTTGGCTAAGACTTTGCGCCAGGAAGCGAATGTGATTTTGTTAGATGAACCGACGAATGATCTGGATGTGAATACTTTGCGTTCATTGGAAGAAGCGCTGGATAGTTTTGCCGGCAGCGCCGTGGTGGTCAGCCACGACCGCTGGTTTCTCGACCGCGTGGCCACACACATTTTAGCGTTTGAAGAGGACGGCAGTATCTTTTGGTTTGAAGGCAACTTTTCAGATTATGAGGTTGATCGAAAGCGCCGCCTGGGGATTGGAGCAGAGACGCCGCACCGGGTTAAATATCGCAGTTTGAGGAGATGAGTTGGCATGTCCCCTAACTTTACTTCTCCGCCCAATCCAACCGACTTTTATGCCCAGGTGTGGGGTATTACCCGTCGCATCCCTGCCGGGCGGGTAGCCACTTATGGACAGATTGCGCGCTTGATTGAGCCGCCCCCTGGGATGACTTTGCGAGATTACGAAACTTTCGGCGCGCGGTGGGTCGGCGGAGCAATGGCCGCCTGTCCTCCCGACGTCCCATGGCAGCGGGTGATTAACTCGCAGGGGAAGATCAGTTTGCGCCGCGGCGCGGAGCAGCAGCGCGCCTTGCTTGAGGCCGAGGGCATTCAATTTGACGCCCGTGATCGGGTAGATTTGAAATATTATGGCTGGATTCCAGATTGACGATACCAATGAATAGCAAGGAGATAGCTTATGGGATTTTCTAAACGTCTTGATGAGGCGCGTAAAGCTTTTAAGAAAGGCGATCCAAAGGCCGCCGCGGTCGCTCATGATCCGCGGCGGATTGCCCAATCCGCGTCTGAGCGGCACGGCGGCGGCGGCAGCCAGTATTTGGGAGAAATGGTCTATGGCGGCCTGGATGGGATTATTACCACTTTTGCGGTGGTCAGCGGAGTAGCCGGCGCCGACCTGGGAGTCAAGGTGGTATTGATCATGGGTCTTGCCAATCTTTTTGCCGATGGTTTTTCCATGGCTACTGGGGCCTATCTGTCCTCAAAGAGTGAGCAAGAATATTATCATCGTGAAAAACAGCGCGAATCCTGGGAAGTAGAACATTTCCCGGATGGAGAAAGAACCGAACTCTATCAGTTGTACCTGAGCCAGGGATACAGCGAGGAGGATGCACGTAAATTGGTCGAGATCAAGACCAAAGACTCGCAGCGTTGGGTAAAATCGATGATGGTAGAGGAACTTGGGATGATGGAAGACGAACGAAATCCGTTGGTCACTGCGCTGGCGACCTTTGCCGCCTTTCTGACTGCCGGCTCCGTCCCCATGTTGATCTATTTGCTTGGACTGCTTGTTCCGATTCCCTCAGCGGTGAGTTTTCCCATCGCTTTGTTTTTATCTGTGGGCGCATTGTTTGGCCTGGGGGCAGCGAAGGTGCTAGTGACTGAACGCAACGCCTGGCGGAGCGGATTGGAAATGTTGGCTGTTGGCGGCCTGGCTGCTGCGGTGGCGTATCTGGTTGGAGCGGCGCTTAAGGGCATTGGCGGCTAAAAATTCTTTGCATGAGAAATTTACAATTCTATCAGGCTTGTGGTAAACTTAACTCGTTTGTGAATTTGGTAAGGAGGCCTGCATGGTTGAGCAAATGAGACGCTTGGTGTACATCGAGGACGAGGAAGAGATGATTGACCTCGTGCGGTTGATCCTTGTCCGTCGGGGTTTTGAGGTGTTGGGGGCAGGTGGTGGACGCCAGGGATTAGAGTTGATCCGGCAAAACTTGCCTGATCTGGTTTTGTTGGATCTGATGATGCCTGATATGGATGGGTGGGATGTTTATCAGCAGATGAAGTCGGAAGAAGCTACACGGGATATTCCTGTCGTTGTTGTGACAGCCAAAGCGCAAAGTATTGATAAAGTCTTGGGTTTACACATCGCCAAGGTGGATGATTACATTTCTAAACCCTTCAGTCCGCAAGAGTTGGTTGACAGTATTGAAAAAGTCCTCTCCCGACGAAAACAAGCTCTTGGGAATAAGTGAAAGCAAACTAACAGGGTGACCGCTGGTTGCTCCGTTGTGGTTTGAGCGTCCGCATGAAATCCAGTAACCTAAAATATGTAACCCTCCATAATCTGACTCGCCCCAGGCCGCGTCCATTCGTGGCGCAGTATTGCTCATCCTTTTTTTGTCGTCTCCGTGGCCTGATGTTTCGTCGTGAGTTGCCGTCTGAACAGGGAATTTTGTTGGTGCAGAGTCGAGACAGCCGCGCGGACTCTTCGATTCACATGTTGTTTATGTGGATGGATATCGCCGTGGTTTGGATCAATAATGCTGGCGAAGTGGTTGACACTTGTCTGGCGCGGCGTTGGCGTCCCGCTTATTTTTCCAAATCCCCGGCGCGCTATGTCCTTGAAATGTCCACACAATACCTGAATGACTTTCAAATTGGTGATAAGGTGCGTTTTGAAGAAGCCTGGGTGGATTAGTCTCCTGTTCATTTGGCTGTTGTTGATTCCGACAGGGATATGTTGGGCGCAGGAGGGACGAGGACCTGTTTATGTAGTCCAGCCGGGGGATACGTTGTGGACGATTGCACAGCGTTTTGGCGTTTCAGTGGATGTATTGGCCAGTTATAACGGGATTAATGATCCCGGTCAGTTGTCCGCAGATGCAGAACTGATTATCCCTGGTTTGACGGGCTTGAGTGGGATTTTGACTACCCAAAACGTTGGTTATGGAGAAACTTTGCGTAGTTTGAGCCGTCGCTACCAGACCTCTGAGAAACTGCTGGCGCGCTTGAATCATATTGTCAGTCCGAATGAGCTTTATGCGGGGATTGAATTAATTTTGCCCCAGTCAAGCCAGGTGCAAGCAGGAAAAGAGCGCGTGGCGGTTGGAGCAGGGAATTCCTTACTTGAGATGGCCGTTCTTGAGCGTGCTAATCCCTGGGCCTTGCTCAAAGCGAATTCATTGCGTGGGATTTGGGCCGCAATCCCCGGAGATATATTGCGCGTGCCAGGCGGCGCAGATGATGAGGGGCCTGGCGCTCTGCCACAAACCATCACTGGTATTCAAGTGGGGCCATTGCCGATTACCCAGGGCAAAACGGTGATATTTCGGGTGGAGGCCCCTGCGAATTTATCTCTCAGCGGCAGTTTCACCGGCCATGAATTGCATTTTTTTGAACTGGGGGCCGGCCATTATGTTGCTTTACAGGGCGTCCATGCTTTGACTGAACCAGGTTTCTATTCTGTGACGCTTCAGGGTCTTCTTCCTGACGGGACGAAATTTGATTTTTCGCAGCTCGTCTATGTGCGTGATGGCGGCTATCCTTACGATCCCCCCCTGGTGGTGGATCCAGCGACCATCGATCCGGCTGTTACCAAACCTGAAGATGAGCAATGGGCTGCCCTGGTCACGCCGGTGACCGCGCAGCGCTATTGGAATGGCAAATTCCAAACGCCCTCGCCCTTGGGTCTTGAATACGGCTTTCCGTCGCTGTTTGGCAACCGTCGCGCCTACAATGGCGGTACCTACGATCGTTTCCACGGCGGCCTGGATATGTACGGCGATACCGGTACAGAGATTTTAGCGCCGGCTGCCGGGCAGGTTGTTTTCACCGGGCTGTTGACGGTGCGCGGCAACGCCATTTCGATCGACCATGGCTGGGGCGTTTATACCGGCTTCATGCACCTTTCGGAGATTAAGGTAGCTGTCGGTGATAAGGTAGAGCCAGGCCAACTGATTGGCCTGGCTGGTGGCACCGGGCGCGTAAGCGGCCCACACTTACACTTTGAAGTGTGGGTTGGCGGCGTTCAAGTGGACCCTTTAGATTGGTTGATGCAAGAGTATCCCTGACGTACTTTTTTCAGATGCAAGTGCGTCAGGCTTGATCCTCTTCATCGTCAGAATCGCCATTATAATTGCCCAACTCTTCCAGCTTTCCGGCGTTATAATCGGCGATCAACTGGCGTGCAGCTTCAGCAAACTCTGCTGGTACAATGATTTGCACCTTACCCAAAGCTGGGATTGTAATGCCAATTGCACGAGCGGCGCTTTCTTCAGAGAGCATGACAGGGATATCCTGGGCTTTGAGCAGGCCGCGCAGCATTTCGGCTTGCAATTCCCCGGCAACTTCTTCGACAATGACCAACTTTTGTTCTGTGTTCATAGGAGACCTCCGCAAACAAAATCACCGAATTGTGCCACTTTTATCCAAATCGGTGTTAAATAGGTGAAATAGAGCTTCTCATAGAGTATAATATCATCCGGTTAAAAAAGCTAATCGGTAGGGTGGGGGCTTCGGTTTTGTCGGCCCAGCACGACAGGGCCAGGCGAGCACCCGCCGAATTTTCCGTTTCGAGGCGTTGTATGGTTGTTGCACCTGTATCACTCCGAGAAAACTATTGGAGTGAGTTTGAAATTTTGCAAAGTGATATCGAATTTTTGTATAACCATCTGATGGAGATTGAGAGCCCCCAAACCTCTCATGAACTGGTAGATGCGCTTGTGCGCGAGCGAATTCGGTGTGAGCGTGAAGTGATCGATCGCCAGCGAAGTTCAGGGGGGGCGATCTATTTTCCCAAAGATACTTATTCTGTGGGACAGCGGTTGATTTTCCCGATCTTTGGTTGGCAGCAGGGAGAAGTGGTTAACGTTCGCCCTGGCAACAACCCTGATATCGGGGTTTTCTCAGTCATTCGGGTAAAGTATGACAATGGCGAGGAAAAAGAGTTGGCCGCTGGCTTGCCCGAACACGAATTAAATCGCCCACCAGAAATTGTCGAAGATTGCCAGGCGTTGGACGCAGAATGGGTAATGCAAAACCACGGCAAAGATCTGGCGGCCTGCCT
Organism: uncultured Anaerolineales bacterium; assembly: GCA_903872065.1. Classification (GTDB taxonomy): domain Bacteria; phylum Chloroflexota; class Anaerolineae; order Anaerolineales; family UBA4823; genus CAIQJJ01. Next base: position 12,838 of record CAIQJJ010000340.1, read on the forward strand.
TGAAAATCAGTTGGTTGCACGCTCGGTTGAATTTGCCCGTGTGGGCTTTCATTGGTTCCCGCGCGCCTTATTGGTGGATATCCACGATGGACACCTCAACCTGGCTGAAGCAGTGTTGGATATGGCTGGCGGTGGGCCGATGCCTACATTGGATCTTATGAGGCAGGTTGAACTGCCAGCCGGCGCCAATCCGCGTTTGGTGGCGTTTTCAATGGATTTATCCCTCCAGGAAGACCCTCGTTTCGATGAAGTTGGCCCGGCCGGGGAGATCGTCTGGTATTTGCATCGCCTGGAGCCAGAAGGAGTGCAGCACCCTCCCTTGTGGTTGCGCTACAATGAAGTGGAATACGATCGTCGTTTGCTGACTGACCCCATGCTGGTTTTGGAACGCGAGTTGGATGATGAACTTTCTCCGGTTGAGGGCAAGATTTCCACTGCGGATGAAGTCCAGGTACGCTTGATTTATCCCCACTGGCGGGCAGGAACGCTGCCGCTCTCGACGCGTGTGAGTCATTTATTCCCCACTGCATTTCAGACGCCGCGTATTCGCTTCACGCTGGTGGATGGGGCGACCGGGCACAAGTTTCCCGCCTGGGTGGTGCGTCCTAATCGTTATGTCTATGGGCTGCGCGAATGGTATCAGTCAAAAAACCTCATCCCTGGCAGCCTTGTGACACTGCGCCGGGGGAAGCAGCCTGGGGAGGTTATTGTCCAGGCTGAAAATCGCCGGCTGATTAAAGAGTATTTGCGCACAGTTCTGGTTGGCTCAGATGGCGGCACGGTTTTTGCCATGCTGAAGCAAAATTTGACTTCGATCATTGATGAGCGTATGGTGGTGGCCGTTCCGGATGTGGAGGCGCTTGACCAGGTTTGGCAGCGCAACCAAAAAGACCGTTCGCCTTTTGAGCGTATCGTGGTTAACACTGTGCGAGAATTGGCGCGTCTGAATCCACAGAGTCATGTTCATGCCAGCGAATTATACGCCGCGGTGAATATTACTCGTCGCTGTCCACCTGGCCCACTATTAGCTTTGTTGGCCTCTCGTCCCTGGTTCAACCATGTTGGCGATATGCACTTTCGTTTTGATGATTCGGAGAAAGGTTAATCCTATGTTTTTCTGCGGCGCTGCCGTGGAGGCGTGCTGCCATTTTGGTATATCACCCTTGAAGAGAGGAGGTCTTTGTGCCAGAAAATCGCCGTTTTAGTCTGGCAAAACCCACTTTGCAGACTCGCTTTCACATTGACTTTGATTGGTGGAGTCAGAATGATAATGATTGGCGAGTTTTTTTGCAGGGGTTGCTTTGCCCGATGCACCAACAATTGTTTGCTGATCCATCGAATATTGAGACGGTGGATTTTATTGACCCCCATACGGCTGAGATTCAACGGGTGGACGGGTTACAGCATCTTTTGATCTCGCATTGCGCTCGCCAACCCGATTTTTTTAATCCTCACACGGCTTTGGTAGATGCAGTCTTCCGAGTCTTTTTGTCCAATGGGAATGTCCCTCTAACCTCAGCCGAGTTAAGTGAGCGATTAGGCAAGCCGCCTGAAACCATTTTGCGCACGTTCTCTGGCGGCACCGTATATTGTGGCGTTCGTCCTGTGATGGAGCATGATCACTAGGACAGAATAAGCAAAGATAGCTCCTCTAGCTCAATGGACAGAGCAGCAGCCTTCTAAGCTGTTGGTTGTGGGTTCGAGTCCCACGAGGGGCGCCTGTATCCTAAAATAAGGAGATCTATATGAGTACTTTACGTAAAGGTTTAATTAAGTTTGCTGGTAAAGATGTAACAGTTGTTGGCGATGATGTGTCTGTGGGGCAGAAAGCCCCCGAATTTACTGTTCACGCACAGGATTGGTCGGTAGTCAATGCGCTGGAAAGTACGCAAGGCAAGGTGCGTATTATCGGTTCATTGCCTTCTTTCAATACCTCAGTCTGTGATCGTGAGACGCGGCGTTTCAACGTCGAAGCCGCCTCCCTGGGCGATGGAATCGCAATTTTGATGTTGAGTATGGACTTACCTTTCACACTCAAAAATTGGTGCGCCGCGGCCGGGGTAGATAAAGTGGTTACCCTTTCGGATCATCAAAATGGCGACTTTGGTGAAAAATATGGCGTTTTGATCCAGGAAAATCGCATCTTCCGCCGCGCCATCTTCGTTGTAGACAGCAGTGATACAGTGGTTTATGCCGCCTACATGTCGGCCTTGGGCGATGAACCCAATTATGCCGAGGTGTTGGAAGCTGCGCGGGCAGCTTTAAAGTAATTGGACGGAGTAGTCTGCGCGTTTCCGTACTCATTCCATGATTTGGAGGTGTTGTATGTTAGAAACCAAACTCCGCAATGACCCGGCCCGTTCGGGGTGGTATACTCCCAACGAAGTACAGTATCTCACTTCGGATGGTTTGAACTGGCGTGTGATTTCACGCCATCATATCTGGCGCCCGCCAGTGGATGTGTTTGAAACGGATGAAGCCTTGGTGGTGCGCGTCGAGGTGGCTGGGGTGCGCGAATCGGATTTCGAAATCGCTCTGGAAGGAAATATATTGAGTATTCATGGCGTTCGGCAGGACTTATCAGAGCGTCGCGCTTATCATCAAATGGAAATTCGTTTTGGTGAATTTGGTGTTGAAATTGAATTGCCAGTCTCTATCGAATCGCAGCAAGTTCAGGCGGTTTATCGAGATGGGTTCTTGCGCGTCACTTTGCCAAAAGTTCAGTCGCGTCAAATTCATATCAAGGAATAAATAGATTCATGCCGGCTTCGCGTTGGAATTCTTTTTCGGATATTGCTGAGTGGTTCACGGGCCATAACTGGCTCAAAGATAACAATATTCCCTTCAAAGACCTTTTGTTTCAAACGGCGTTAGCGGGGATTATTCCTACTTCGGGTGATGAAAAACCCGGGGCTGAGGACCCTGTCCAGGAGGATGGGGAATCCAGACTCGGGAAAATCCCCGCGGTTTTGCCTATTCTGCCGCTGAGAGGATTGGTGGTTTACCCACAGACGGCTGTCCCTCTGACGATTGGCCAGCCGCGTTCAATTCGCCTGGTGGATGATGTAGTCTCTGGCGACGAACGTTTAATCGGTCTGTTGACTTCACGAGATCCTGAGTTAGAAAGCCCTGAACCGTCCGATCTGTATTTGGTGGGGACAATCGCCATCGTCCATCGCTTGTTCCGCGCGCCGGATGGCACCATTCGTCTGTTGGTGCAGGGGATGGCGCGTTTTAAGGTGGGCGAATTCTTGCAGACCGAACCATATCTCAAGGCCCAGATTCAACCTATCCCAGAGAGAGTTGAAGAGGGTCTGGAGATTGAAGCGCTGGCGCGGAATGCCCGCACGCAGTTTGAACGCATTGCTGAGATGATCCCCTCCATTCCGCGCGAGCTGGTGGCTTCGGTCACTTCACTCGAGGATCCGCTGCAAACCGTCTACACCATTGCAAATTTTCAGCGGATGGAGTTGAAGGACGCGCAAGAAATTTTGGAACTTGACCCGATCTCGCGCAAACTGCATCGTTTGGTGGGCATTTTGGCGCGTGAGGTGGAAGTGCTAGAGATTGGACAGAAGATTCAGAACGATGCGCGTTCTGAGATCGAAAAAGTCCAACGCGAGTATTTCCTGCGTGAGCAAATGAAGGCGATTCAGAAAGAGTTGGGGGAGAATGATGAGCAAACCGCTGAAGTTAACGAACTGCGCCAAAAAATTGATGCGGCCAAAATGCCTGAGGAAGCAGACAAGCAGGCGCGGCGTGAGTTGGATCGCCTGTCGAAACTGCCGACTGCTGCTGCTGAATACAGTGTCATTCGCACTTACCTGGATTGGTTAGTATCTTTGCCCTGGTCAGTAAATTCTCAGGACAACCTGGAGATTGCCCACGCGCGTAAAGTGCTGGATCAAGATCATTATGGTCTTGAAGATGTGAAAGAACGCATTTTGGAATTTCTGGCGGTGCGCAAACTGCGCCAGGAACGCGCCGAAGAATTATCCAAACAGGTGCAGGATGACATTCGTCGTGTGCGCGAGGGTGTGATTTTGTGCTTTGTGGGGCCGCCTGGTGTGGGTAAGACTTCCTTAGGTCGTTCGATTGCCCGCTCGATGGGGCGCAAATTCGTCCGCGTGTCGTTGGGTGGGGTGCGCGATGAGGCCGAAATTCGAGGCCACCGACGCACTTATATCGGCGCGATGCCAGGGCGCATCTTACAGGCTTTGCGGCGCATCGAGACGCATAATCCAGTTTACATGCTCGATGAAATTGATAAGTTGTCGTTTGATTTCCACGGCGACCCTGCCTCAGCTTTGCTCGAGGTGCTTGATCCCGAACAGAATTCAGAATTTCGTGATCATTACCTTGAAGTGGCTTTTGATCTATCCCAGGTCATGTTTATCACCACTGCCAATCAATTGGAGCCAATTCCGGCGCCCCTGCGGGATCGCATGGAGATCATTTCGATTGCTGGGTATACCGAAGGGGAGAAGATCAAGATTGCACAGCAATATCTGATCCCACGCCAGGTGCGTGAAAACGGTTTGCGGCATGAGGAGATCAGCTTCCGCGAAGATACCCTGCAAAGCCTGATCCGCTCCTATACCCGTGAAGCTGGCGTCCGTAATTTAGAACGGGAGATTGGGGCAGTGTGCCGCAAGGTGGTCACGCGAATTGCTGAAGGAAAAACGCAGAAAGAAGCTGTGACCCCTGAATTGACGCGTGAATTTCTGGGCCGGCCTCACTTTTTTGGCAATGAAGAGATTGCCGTGCGCACAGCGATCCCTGGTGTGGCGACCGGGCTGGCTTATACGCCGGTTGGAGGGGATGTTCTCTTTATTGAAGCCACCCGCATGCCTGGCGGCAAGGGATTCCAGATTACTGGCTCGCTTGGAAATGTCATGCAAGAATCGGCTCGCGCCGCGTTATCGTTTGTGCGTTCGCGCGCCAATGACCTGGGGATTGAGTCCTCCTTCTTCGATAAGTCGGATATTCATTTGCACATTCCGGCTGGCGCGCAGCCCAAAGATGGGCCTTCGGCGGGCGTCACCATGGCGACCGCGTTGGTTTCACTTGTTTCTGGCCGGCCGGTAAAATCTTATGTTGGGATGACAGGAGAGATTACCTTGCGCGGCCAGGTGCTGCCGGTAGGAGGCATTAAAGAAAAAGTTTTGGCAGCGCATCGAAGTTGTTTGACGACGGTGATCTTGCCGCGGCGGAATGAAGCTGACCTTGAAGATTTACCCGAAGAAGTGCGCCAGGCAATCAATTTTGTCTTTGTGGATACCGTGGATGAAGTTCTCCGCACGGCTCTTGAGCCAGCCAAACCTCTAGCGCCAAGCGAGCCGCCGGCTGCGCCGGCGGCTGAACCTAAGGTTGAGGCAAAGACAGAAGCGACGACAGGCGGCGATGACGGTGTGAAACCTGAAGCAGCGCCAAAGAAGCGCGGTCGTAAGAAGGCCACAAACGAACAATAGAACTGTTTTTTTGATCTTGATGTTTCACCTTTTAAGGAGATTTTTATGCCCAAGGTGATGTTAATTGAAGATGATGCAACCATGCTCTCATTGGTAAGCACGTTGCTTGATATGGAAGGCTTTGAGGTAGCAGCGATCACTAAGGAAAATTCAGCCGAAGCGGTTGTGGAAACTGTACGAAAGGTGAATCCCGCGGTGGCGATGATTGATGTCCATGTCCGGCAGATTAGTGGGTTGGATGTGGTCCGCCGTATGCGCCAACTTGCAGAATTGAATTCCGTCCGTGTGCTGATGGTCTCAGGAATGGATTGGCACGACGAGTGCCTGGCGGCTGGCGCAGATAGCTTTATCCTTAAACCATTTATGCCTGATGATTTGATTAAGAGAATTGCAGCTTTAGCAAACAAAAAATGATTTGATCTATGAATAAAAAGAAACCTCGCGCCGCAATGCAATGGCGCAGTATGGATTTACATATCCACTCTCCGGCTTCAAGCGACTATCAACAGCCTGAAGTTACGATTTTGGATATGCTTCAGCGCGCGGAAGTGCGCAATTTGGATATTATCGCTTTTACCGATCACAATACGATTGCCGGGTATCGTCGCATGCGGGATGAGATTCAGCAGCTTGAGCTTTTACAAAAGCTTAACCGTTTGTTGCCTGAAGAACGCGCCCGTCTGGATGAATATCGCCGGCTTCTAAACAAAATCTTGGTTTTGCCAGGGGTGGAATTTACCGCGACATTCGGTTTTCACATTTTAGCGATCTTTCCGCCTGACAAATCTGTGCGAGAGATTGAACATTTGCTGATGGAATTGCGTATTCCCCCGCCGCAAATTGATGATGGTTCTGCGACTGTGGGAGCGACCAGCGATGTTTTAACAGCTTATCGTGTCTTCAACGAAGCTGGAGCAATTGTGATTGCTGCTCATGCCAATTCATCGAACGGCGTGGCAATGCGCGGCTTCAATTTCGGCGGCCAAACGAAGATCGCCTACACTCAAGATACCAGTCTGCACGCGTTGGAGGTGACTGATCTGGAGCAAAAGGGTCACACGACGGCGCGCTTTTTTAATGGCACGAAACCTGAATATCCTCGCCGTTTGCATTGTATTCAGGGCTCTGACTGCCATCGTTTGACAACGGATGCGCAGCGCAAGAAGAATATTGGCCTGGGCGACCGCACAACGGATGTGCTGCTTCCAGAAGTGACTTTTGAAGCGCTCAAAGAATTATTCTTGAGTAATGATTTTGCGCGCACCCGTCCCTCAACGCACAAAGAAGAGCCGGCCTATGATTTTATTCGCGCCGCGCGCGAAGAAGGCCCCAATATTGTCCAGGATTTTCATGAGAGCATGAATGTGCGCGGCGGGAAGCTCTATACCGTCATTTCAGATGTGTGCGCTTTTGCCAACACTAATGGCGGCACTTTGTACATTGGTTTAAGCAGTGATCCGCACCATCCTCCGGTTGGCGTCCCAGGCGCTGAACAGTCAGTAGCCTTGCTTGAGAAAGAAATTGACAACCGGATCAGCCCGCGGCTGCAATGCACCCTCGATGTGCATGAAACCGGTGGAAAGAAAATCATCCGGATCCTGGTGCCGCGGGGCGAGGAAGCGCCGTACGCGGTGGATGACAACAAAATCTATGTGCGCGACGAAGCGGAGACCGGTCTGGCGGTGCGTGATGAGATTGTCAACCTGGTGCTGCGCGGCCGTCAGCAAAATGTCGCCATAGAAGCGGCCGCGCCGGCAGTTTTGAGTAGCGCAGAAGGCAGCGCCCCGGATGCTGAGGTTGAAACATCCCCTGGATTGGAGCCGCCGCCGCACACAGGCGTGGAAGTGGTTGCCACCGAGGAACGCGAAGGGAATATTTACTATACCATGCGCGATCTGCGTAATGGAAGCATTGTCAAAAACGTGACGCGTTCATCTGCCCGCCGCTTGTGGCATTATGCGATTACCGAACATGCCAAACTGCCGCCTAACCTATCGGCAGTTGATATCCAATGGGTAGGCAACCTGGGGCTGATTCGCTGCCATCACCAGGGCGGCTGCCAGCGCTTCGATTTTGTGCAGCGTACCGTTGATGGTACTCGCTATTATTTTGGCGTTACTGAGGACGGTGTGCATGGGCCGTGGAAACGTTTGGTGGGAGTGGAAGAAGATTGACGCTCATCCGTGAATTTGATTTCTCCCGCGATCTGGCGGAGGCTTTGGCGCTTTGGGGCGCTTCTGGGCCTGGCGTACGTGTAGGACGTTCGGACAGCCCTGAAGAAATTCAAAAAAAATTGGCGCGAGACCCGGATTTATTCCTGGTTGCAGAAGAAGATCACCGTCTGATCGGGACGGTGATCGGCGGTTTTGATGGGCGGCGCGGCATGATTTATCACCTGGCGGTGATGCAAGAATACCGGCAGCGAGGCGTCGGCGCGGCCCTGATGGAAGAGGTAGAGCGCCGTTTGCAGAAGAAGGGCTGTTTGAAAGCCTATTTGCTGCTGCTTCCTGGCAATGAGGAAGCAGCAGCTTTCTATGAACATCGTGGCTGGGGAGCGATGCAGGTGCGATTGTATGGCAAAGAGTTTTCCCCGTTGGATACTGGAGATCGGGCAAAATAAATGGTCGTTCGCATAGGCATCCTGACAATTTCAGATCGATCGGCGCGAGGGGAGCGCCCTGATGTTTCTGGCCCCGCTTTGGAAGAAGCCGCCAAAGCCTGGGGGTGGCAGGTCACATGTAAGGGATTGACGCCTGATGACCTTGCGATGATTCGCGATACTTTGACTTTATGGGCTGATACCGACAAAGCGGATGTCATTGTGACGACAGGGGGTACTGGTTTCGCGCCGCGAGATGTGACGCCTGAGGCGACGCGCCTGGTTATTGAACGCGAAGCGCCGGGCCTGGCCGAGGCGATGCGAGCGGCCAGTTTCCAGATCACCCCTCACGCGATGCTCTCGCGAGGCCTGGCCGGGATTCGCAAGCGAACAGTGCTGGTGAATTTGCCGGGCAGCCCGAAAGCTGCTGTGGAAAATTTGCGCGTGATTGCAGCGGCCCTGCCTCACGCGGTGCAATTATTGCGGGAGGACCCCCAGGCTGAACGCGGGCATTGACCTTAGAGAACTGTTAGGAAGGACGGGGGGATGATTCTTTTCATCCCCCTGGCGGGTATAATGTGAACATGGATAAATCGCAATCAGTTTTGTTATCAGAACCTGAAAAAGTTGACAGGCTGCGTGAAGTCGTCCTGGATTCCATTGTCAGTTTTGTGGTCAGTATTTTCATGTTCTATGTGTATCGCCGTCGCATTGTGATGGATATGCTGGAGACGGTTGCCCTGGCTGTAATTTTGTTTTTGGGGATTAATGCAGTTTCTGCACGCATTCGCGTTGATTCGATCAGTATGCAGCCGACTCTCTATGCCGGCGATTTTGTGTTGGTTAATAAGATTGCCTACTGGTTGGGCGAGCATGAACGCGGGGATGTGATTGTCTTTTACTATCCGCCGAAGCCAGATGATATTCCGTACATCAAACGGATCGTTGGTCTGCCGGGAGATAGAGTACACATTGCCAGTGGTAAGGTTTATATCAATGGCGAACAGTTAATTGAACCGTATCTTAAGATTACTACCAATCGCGGCGGCGACTGGACGGTGCCGCCGGAATCTTTGTTTGTGATGGGCGATAACCGCAATAATTCATCTGATTCGCGCTCATGGGGCTTTGTGCCGTACAAAAATGTGATCGGCAAAGCGGAAGTGATTTATCTGCCGCCCAAACATTGGGGCTGGCTGGATGTTGAAGTAGCCGCCGCCGCGCAGCCCTGATCCCTACGCTACCGGGCGACCGCCCTGTCCTTCAGGCAAAATCAGGGGGACTCCCAGGTCGGGATGGTTGATCACATGCAGAGGCAGCCGGTACACTTCTGAAAGCCGGGCTTCGGTCAGCACATCTTTGGGCGCGCCGATTCCATCCAGTTTGCCATTGACCAATAAGGCAACGCGATCGGCGTAGACTGAGGCCAGGTTTAGATCATGCAGCGCCATGATCGTCGCCAGGTTTTTTTCTTGCGCCAGTTCTTTCACCAGGTTAAGCAGCCCAATTTGATGGTGCAAGTCGAGGTGGGTGGTGGGTTCATCCATCAGCAGTACGGGAGTATCTTGCGCCAATGCACGCGCCAGCAGCACTCGCTGCTGCTCGCCGCCAGAAAGTTCGCCAATACGACGTTCGGCTAACTCCATCGTATCGGTGCGCTCCAGCGCCGCGCGAATGTGCTGGCGATCTTGTTCGGTTGGACGACCAAGCCACCCCAGGTAGGGCGTTCGCCCTAAGAGAACGGTTTCCCAAACGGTGAATGTCTCAGGCAAACGCCGCGCTTGCGGCACAACCGACATCATGCGCGCCCGCTGACTGGTCGAAAGGCGCGCCAGATCGCGCCCATCCAGGCAAATACTTCCCTTATGCGGACGAAGCACGCCGCTGACAGTCTTCAAGAGGGTTGTTTTCCCCGCGCCGTTTGGGCCGATTAATGCCAGGATCTCGCCGCGCGCCACATTTAGACTGACCTCGTGCAAGATCTGGCGCGATCCATAATTGACGGAAAGAGATTGAACTTCGAGCATAAGCGCCTTTGGTTACCTGTCGGTTGTTTTCAGCACCCAGAGGAAGAACGGCGCGCCGGCGAGGGCGGTGATCATTCCTACGGGTAGTTCTTGCGGCGCCATCACAGTGCGCGCGAACAAATCCGCCAATAGCAGCACTGTTGCTCCACCCAGGGTGGAGAGGGGGATCAAGCGGCGGTAATCGGAACCCCATAAGATGCGGGCGACGTGCGGCACGATTAAGCCGATGAAGCCGATGACGCCTGAAAAGGCAATCGCGGCGGCTGTTGCTAACGAGGCGGCGAGTATGATGATGATCCGGCTGCGTCCCACTGCCAGGCCCAGTTGCTGCGCCTGTTCCTCGCCAAATTGCAGCACATTCAGGGCATGTCCCATACTGAAAAGCGCCCCCAGACCTATGACTACATACGGCAAGACACTCCAGACTGGCGGCCATCCGCTGAGCACGCCTCCACCCATCAGCCAGGCAATGGCGCGGTGTAATTCGCCTTGCGAGCGCAGCATCAAGAAAGAGGTCAGGGCGGTAGTAAAAGAACTGACGGCTACGCCAGCCAGGATCAATGTGGTATTGGGAGTCGACCGCCCGCTATAAGCCAGGGTGTAGACGATGGCGACGGTGAGCAGTGAGGCGATAAAAGCAGCGGCGGGAATGGCAAACATGCCCAGGGATGACGCTGACCAGCCCAAAGACATGGCCATCACCGCGCCCAGGCTGGCCCCTGAAGCCACGCCGATCAGGTAGGGGTCTGCCAATGGGTTGCGAAAAAGCCCCTGGTACGCCGCTCCGCTGCCAGCCAACGCCATGCCTGAGAGGGCGATCAGGGCGGTGTGCGGCAGGCGGATTTTGAAGACGATGGCCTCAAAGGTTTTTGTCCATTCGACGGGAGCTGCAAACCCCATGCCCCTGGCAAGCAGGGCGCGCGCCAACAGGTCTGGTGGGACAAAGACTGCGCCAACAGCCACGCTTAACACCAGGGCCGCCGCCAGGAGGATGAAGTTGAGTAGAAAGGGGCGCTGCATAGGTTTTCCTGCGCGGCGGTTAATCTCTTTAGAGATTAACCGCCGCAGACAGATCATTTTATTCTTTGAATAAATCGGGGTGTAAAATCTTGGCCAGCGCCTCCAGCCCGTCTACCAGGCGAGGCCCTGGACGACTGACCAGGTTGTCGTCAAAGGGGAAAATCTGCTGATTTTTGACCGCATCCAGCACATCCCAACCAGAGCGGGCAGCAACCGATTCGGCAGTGACGCCATACGCTGAGTCGCCCAGGATGATGATTTGGGGATTCAATTCGATCAGCTTTTCGGATGAGAATTGCACCCAGGGGCTGTCCATCGTTCCGGCGATGTTTAACCCGCCGGCCATTTGAATCAGGGTATCTATGAAGGTGCCAGGGCCGGCTGTGTAAGGAGCGGCCGGATCCGTGGCGTCCAATTCGTAGTACACGGTCGGCTTTTCGCTGAGGCCGGCCGCTTTTTCAACCACCTTCGCCACGCGCCCTTTGAGGGTTTCAATAAGCGTCGCGGCTTCCGCTTCATGGCCGGTGAGCTGCGCCACCCTTTCCAGGTTGGCGTACAACTCTTCCAGAGTAAGGGGGTTGGGCAGGTAATAGACTGTCAGGTTGGCGTCTTGCAGTGACTTGACCTGTTCAGGGGTGGTCAATGCCCCGGCCAGCACCAGGTCAGGGTTGAGCGTCAGAATCGCCTCAACATTGAGGTCGCCAAACGAACCGCCAATGTCGGTCGCGGCTTTGGCTTCCTCTGGGAAGTCTGAGAACATATCGCGCCCGACCACCTGCTTGCCGGCGCCGATGGCAAACAAGATCTCAGTGTTCGAGGGAGCGAGGGAAACGATCCGCTGCGCCGGGCTGGCTAAGGTGATCGAATTGTTCAAGCCATCGGTGAAAGTCAGGGCCGGCGTTTCAGTTGGTTCGGTGGTCGCGGTGGGGGCGGGGGTCTCTGTCGGCGCGGGGGTGGCTGTGGGGGCAGGGGTTGCGCTGGGCGCGGTGGTTGCCGTCGGCGCATTGGTTGGGGCGCTGACGGCGGTTGGGATGCTCGTCGCAGTGGGCGCGGTGGTGGGGTTCGCACAGGCTGCCAGGATGAGAGTCACTGCAGCCAGGAAGAGTAAAGTTTTACGGAACATGAGGGGTTTCTCCTTGAAAAAATTTTGTATCAACCAATGAAAAAAGAGAAGAAACAATCAGTGTGGTGTTTCAGGGCGTTCCCGGCTGAAACAAAAACCCCTGTCGGCGCGACAGGGGTGAGAAAACAGCCAGTGAAAGCAGCTCTGTTCCCACCTCCTTTCTGCGAGGTAGTGGTAACTCATCCAGAGCGGGCGACCTGGCTTGACCGCGCCGCTTTGTGCGGCGCGCTCTTACAGTTGCGCGACAGCGCCGGACTGGCTTACGCTTCACCGGCTTCGCCTGAGGCAAAAGCTTGTTCAGCCGCTCCCATCCGGGGGAGCGGCGTTCTGGACGGTATATGGATAAAGTTGGCTGCATTGTAAATGCGGATGGATACAAAGTCAAGCGTTGGTTTAGATTTGCCGGTGTAATGGCGGATGGAACAGCGGGGAATCCAGAAGCGCAAAAAAACGGAAATTTTAAACTGGACAAATTGGGCGCTCTCATGTAAAATAAGCCGCCATGTAATTGGAAAAGCTTCTGATAAGGAATTTTGGAGGTTCAAGTTGGCTAATACTCGTTCTGCCATTAAACGCATGCGGCAAAATCCCAAGCGCCGCCTTCGTAATCGTTATTTTTCCAGCCGTGCGCGTGGTTATGTCCGCGATGCGCGTGAAGCGCTCGATGACGGCGACGTCGATCAGGCGCGCCAGGCCACGCAGACCGCGATCCGCGCCCTGGATAAGGCCGCTGAAAAGGGTGTGCTGCACAAGAATAATGCGGCTCGTCGCAAGAGCCGCCTGATGAAGCAGCTCAACGCCCTGGGCAAGTAATTGCCTTAACGCGATGGAGCGCCCATGAAGGCGGCTCCTTCCCCGAGGCCTGTTTTGCCAGCGGGAGCGTCTTCGCTCCCGCTTTTTGTCTTTACGAGAAAGCGCTATGTTTGAATCCGAACAACAAGCCATTGAGACTCAACTGCGCGCTTTTTGCGCCCAGAACAATCTGCCCACCCCTGAACTGAGTTGGACGCCGATCCCTTTTGCGGGCAAATGGGGCATTGCCACCTCGTTGTTTCAGTTGGCGGCCAATGACGCGCGCGCTATTCAAGCGCGCACCGGGCGGGGGGTGAATGTCCCTCAACACGCCCAGGCGATTGCGGCGCAGGCGGCGGCTTTTTTGGGGACGCCGCCGGGCTTTGCCTCGGTCGAAGCGGTGAAGGGATATTTGAATTTCTACTTTGCGCCGTTTGAATTTGCGCACCGCGTGATCGATCAGGTGTTGCAAGATGGCAAAAGGTATGGCGCGGGGGATCCCAAGGGGCAGCGCGTGATGGTGGAGTTTTCGCAGCCCAATACGCACAAAGCTTTTCACGTGGGACATTTACGTTCCGCCATCCTGGGTGATGTGTTGAGCCGGATCCTGGAGTTTGCCGGTTACAATGTTGTGCGCGCCAACTATCCGGGCGATATGGGGCTGCATGTGATCAAGTGGTTGTGGAATTACGCCGCCTATCATCGCGGCGAACGCCCGGCGACGGATGTCACCCAATGGATGGGCGGTGTTTACGCCGAGGCTTCGCGGCGGCTTGAAGAAAATCCCGAATTGGAAGCGGAAGTGCGCGCCCTGTATGCCCGCTGGGATCGGCGCGAGCCTGAGATCGTGGCGCTTTGGGAAGAAACGCGCCAGTGGTCGCTGGACGGCTTTCATGAGATGTATGCTTTGCTCGACATCCGTTTTGATCGCTACTATTTCAACAGCCAGGCCGAACAGCCCGGCAAGCAGGTGGTAGAGCAACTGATTCAGAGCGGTATTGCTGAGGATGGCCGGCCCAATGGCGAGGCGGTGATTGTCAAGATTGACGAAAAGCTCGGTCTGACAAAAGAGAAATACCGCGTTGCAGTGATTCTGCGCTCTGACAACACCGCTTTGTATTCCACTGAAGACCTGGCGCTGGCGATCCAGAAATTTGACGATTATCCAGACCTGGCGAAGTCTATTTATGTGGTGGATGTGCGCCAATCGCTGCATTTCCAGCAAGTCTTCAAAATTTTGGAGATCGCCGGTTATGCCCTGGCGACAAAATGCCAGCACGTGCCTTATGAAGTGGTGAATCTGCCAGGGAATGTCATCATGTCTTCGCGTGAAGGGACGGTGGTGCTGCTGGAAGATTTGATCCGCGAGGCCACTACGCGCGCCCTCGAGGTGGTGCGTCAGAAGAACCCGTCTTTGAGTGAGGAGCAAATGCAAGCCGTGGCGCGGGCGGTGGGGATCGGGGCGATCAAGTATCCGATGTTGTCGCGTGAAAGTGGGAAGGTGGTCACTTTCGACTGGCAGACCGCCCTGGACTTTAACGGACAGGCTGCCCCTTATATTCAGTATGCCCATGTCCGCTGCAATTCCATCTTACGCAAGGCGAAAGCGGAAACGGTGGATGCCTCTCCCACGCCGGCCGGCGAATATGCGCTGGATGCCAAAGAGATCCAGTTGATTGATTTGATCTCACGTTTTCCGGCTGAAGTTCAACGTGCGGCGGCGGAATATAAGCCTTTGCAAATTACCAACCTGGCTTATGAGCTGGCGCGGGCTTTTAATGATTTTTATGATACTTGCCCGGTGTTGAAAGCAGAGCCAATCGTGCGCGCCAACCGCCTGTTGTTGGTGGCGGCCGCTCGCCAGGCAATTGCCAATGGATTGAATCTATTGGGGATTCAGTCGCCAGAAGTAATGTGATTTTAACCAGGAGCGTTCTATGCCAATTCGCACTCTCATCATGGGCGCCGCTGGGCGCGACTTTCATAACTTCAACGTTGCTTTTCGCAATAATCCCGCGTACGAGGTCGTTGCTTTTACAGCCACGCAGATCCCCGATATTGAGGGGCGCATTTACCCATTGGAGTTGGCCGGCCCACAATACCCGGCCGGCATTCCCATCTATGCGGAAGATGATCTGGCCCGCTTGCTCTGCGACTTAAATATTGAGCAAGTGGTTTTTGCTTACAGCGATGTGCCGCATGAGTATGTAATGCACAAAGCTTCCATGGTCATGGCGGCCGGGGCGGATTTTCGTTTGATGGGCCCACGCGCCACACAGATCAAATCCACCAAACCTGTTGTTTCGGTGTGCGCCGTGCGCACCGGCTCTGGCAAGAGCCAGACGACTCGCCGCGTCTCGCTCATTTTGCGCAATATGGGCTATAAGGTAGCCGCCATTCGCCACCCGATGCCCTATGGCGACCTGGTCAAGCAGGCGGTGCAGCGTTTTGCCACCTACACCGATCTGGACGATCATCACTGCACGATTGAGGAGCGCGAAGAGTATGAGCCGCACATTGACAATGGTGTGATCATCTACGCCGGCGTAGATTATGAGCGCATCTTGCGCCAGGCAGAGCAAGAGGCCGATGTGATCTTATGGGATGGCGGCAATAATGATTTTCCGTTTTATGTCTCCGATTTTCAGATCGTTGTCGCCGATCCACTGCGTCCCGGCCACGAGGTGGCCTATCACCCAGGCGAGACCAATGTCCGCTCAGCGGATGTTTTTGTGATCAATAAGGTGGATAACGCCAACCCTGAGAACGTGATCAGGGTGCGCGACAACCTGAGTCGTTTGAATCCCGAGGCGGCGATCGTTGAAGCTGCCTCGCCCTTATTTGTAGATGATCCCCATGCCATTCGCGGCAAACGGGTGCTAGTGATTGAGGATGGCCCAACCCTGACGCATGGCGAAATGGATTACGGGGCGGGTTGGGTGGCGGCGCGGCGTTTTGGCGCAGCGCAGATCATCGATCCGCGGCCTTTTGCAGTGCGTTCGATCAAGGCCACGTATGAGAAGTATCCGAAGACCGGCGCGATTTTGCCGGCCATGGGCTATGGCGACGCCCAGGTGCATGATCTCGAAGATACCATCAATGCTTCTGATGCGGAGATGGTGTTGATCGCCACGCCAATTGATTTGACGCGCGTGATTCATATCCACAAGCCCTCGCAGCGCGTGCGCTATGAACTGCAGGAGATTGGTCGCCCAACATTGGAAGACCTTCTGAAGGTTCAATTCGGTCGTTAGGAATTGGTCGCGCGGGACAGGACGCGAGACGTTGTTTCGCCCTCTCAAGCTCAAATTCATTGCACAGTATGCCTGTCCTTTCCTGGTTATCCAAATCGCTTGTTTTTCCAGAACCCGCTCCGCTGATCACGGATAGTATTGTCTATCCGGCTGGAGCGGGTTATGTTTCTGCTGTACAGCCTTTACCGGCCACGGCCGGCAGCTTGTTTTTGGGGGATAACCTGGCAGTGATGATGGCGCTTTTGCCTGAGTATGAAGGGAAGATCAATTTGATCTACGCTGACCCGCCGTTTTTTACCAACCGGCGCTTTGCGGCGCGGGTGGGACGCGGCGAAGATTCGCGCAAGCCGCACGAATGGCAGTTGGCTGATGGGTATACAGATCATTGGGAGGATATTGAGGCGTATCTCGATTTTTTGTATCCGCGTTTGAAGATCATGCATCGTTTGTTGGCGGAGACCGGCGCCCTCTATCTGCATCTGGACTGGCACGCCGATGCCTATGCTCGCCTCTTGTTGGATGAAATTTTTGGCCCGGCGCGCTTGTTAAACGAGATCATTTGGTGTTATCACGGGCCATCTCCGATCCGCAGCGCGTTCAACCGAAAGCATGATACGATCCTGGTCTATACCAAAAGCGAAGAATACACTTTCAACGTAGATGATGTGCGCATTCCGTATGATATCAACACGGTTAAGACCTTTGCCGCTTCGCCTAAGGCTGGCTTTGGCAAGACTCCGGATCTGGAAAGAGGGAAAGTTCCCGAAGATTGGTGGTATTTCCCCGTCGTTGCCCGGCTTCACAAGGAGCGGACCGGCTACCCCACACAAAAGCCTGAGGCATTGTTAGAGCGAATTGTGCGGGCTTCTTCCAATGTGGGCGATTGGGTGGCGGATTTTTTCTGCGGTTCAGGCACCGCGCCTCTGGTTGCCAGCCGCCTGGGACGGCGCTTCATTGGCTGCGATCGAATATTTCGCGCGGTGCACACGGCGCGGGCGCGCCTGGTGCAGCAAGGTGGAACGACGCCTTTTCTTATCCAGCAGGCGCAGTCGCCAGGGACGCCGTCCGCTTTCTCTGAAGCGCCCCGTTTTCTTCTGGGGCAAGATGTTGTCCGGTTGGCGTCAGATACAACAACCCTCGATTATTGGGAAGTTGACCCGGCCTGGGATGGTAAAATATTTCGCAGTGCAGCGCAGGCAGCGCGCCCCTTGAACAGCCAGCCGATCGCCAGTGAGGTGCGATTGCCGGCCAATTCTGAAATTTCCTCGGTTTGTATCCGCTGCGTCACTGTGGCTGGCGAGCAGATGCAGGTGACGCTTTAACAAAAACAGGAGAGGCAGGTTGTAAATTCCATGTTTCTCTTATCCTTGCGATTTTCATTTGAATGATGTGAGGTTATATGAAAATTTTTGTCCCTGGACGCATTTGTCTGTTTGGTGAACATTCGGATTGGGCTGGTGGATACCGCCGGATCAATGCCAATATTGGCAAAGGGTATACCTTGATTACGGGGACGGATCAAGGCATTTATGCCAATGTATCGCCCCATCCCACATCGCTGATTATCACTTCTACCACCCCAGATGGCACACGGCATGGCCCGTATGAAATTCCGATGGAGCCAAAAGTGTTGATGGAAGAGGCGCAAAAGGGCGGTTTTTGGAGTTATGTCGCCGGGGTGGCTTACCAGGCTCTGACCAATTATCAGGTGCGCGGGTTGGTGATTGATAATTACAAGACTGATTTGCCGGTGAAGAAAGGTTTGTCCTCTTCGGCGGCTATCTGTGTGCTGACGGCGCGCGCTTTTAGCCGTGTGTACGATCTGAAGTTGACGGTGCGCGGCGAGATGGAACTTGCTTACCAGGGTGAGATCACCACTCCCTCGCGCTGCGGCCGCATGGATCAAGGCTGCGCTTTTGGCAACCGTCCGGTTCTGATGACTTTCGATGGCGACCGCCTGGAAACAACCGAGCTTCAGGTGAGGGATCCTCTATATTTTGTCATCGTGGATTTGCAAGCCAAGAAAAACACGATGGAGATCTTGAACCACCTCAATCGCTGCTACCCCGTGGCGGAAAATGAGATGGAAAGAGGGGTGCAGGAATTGTTGGGCCCAATCAATAAGCGAATTGTCTACCAGGCGATGGAATCCCTGGGGAGTTGTAACGCGCAGCGGTTGGGCGAATTGATGACCGAGGCGCAGATGTTTTTCGATCGCTATGCCATGCCGGCCTGTCCCCAAGAATTGACCTCGCCGGTGCTGCATCGCTTACTGGACTATGCGCCGCTCAAGCCCCATATTTGGGGAGGCAAGGGCGTTGGGTCGCAGGGCGATGGAACCGGGCAGTTTATCTGCCGTTCGGCGGATGATCAGCAAGCGGTGATTGAGATTTTGCAGCGCGATTTGGGCATGCCTGGGTATAAACTCACGCTGACCCCACAGCAAAAAGTGCGCAAGGCAGTGATTCCCGCCGCCGGGTTTGGCACGCGCCTCTTCCCCGCCTCAAAAGCGACCAAGAAAGAACTCTTTCCGATTGTGGATCGGGATGGGATTGCCAAGCCAGCCATTCTGATGATTGTGGAAGAGGCGGTTGAAGCGGGGATTGAAGAAGTGATCATCATTGTCCAGGAAAATGATCTCGACGAATTTCGCGATTTTTTCACCAAGCAAATTTCTATCGAAAATTACAATAAATTGCCGCGCCAATTCCAAGAGTATTCGCGGCGCATTTTGGATATTGGCCGCCGCGTGAAGTTCGCGATTCAAACCGCCCAGGAGGGCTTTGGCCATGCGGTTTATTCAGCGTTCGAATTGGTAGGCAATGAGCCGTTTTTGTTGATGCTGGGCGATCACGTTTACCGCTCGAATCAGGAGACCTCCTGCGCCCGGCAGTTGATTGAAGCGTATCAGCAGCATGGCAGCAGTATTTTGGGCGTGCGGCGCACCCCGGAAAGCCAGATCGGCAATTTTGGCACGATTACCGGGGTCTGGTTGGAAAATGGGAAATTGTTGAATATTACTGAGTTTGCCGAAAAGCCCAACCTGGACTACGCGCGGACAAATTTGCGTGTGGCCGGCTTGCCAGAAGGCGAGTATCTGACCGTATTTGGGCAATATATTATCCAGCCTCGCTTGTTCGATTATTTGCGCGAGAATATTGAGAACAATGTGCGCGAGCGCGGCGAATTTCAGCTTACTTCGGCTTTGGATCGCTTACGTCAGGAAGAAGGTTTTCAGGGTTTGATGATTGATGGCAAGCGTTATGATATTGGCATCCCTCAATATTACCTTGAGACGCTGCAAGGATTTAAAGAAGGTTAGGGATGCGGGGGCGGCTGGGGATCGTCTGGCGCAGCCTCTTCGGTGTCCAGGCGATAACCCACCCCCCGGATGGTTTTCAAAAACTGCGGCGCGCGCACATTTTCTTCGATGGCTTCACGCAGCCAACTGATATGCACGTCCAATGTGCGCGTGTCGCCGGTATATTCGGTCTGCCAGGTTTCGCAAAATAGTTTTTTGCGTTCAATGACTTCGCCAGTGTGCTGCATCAGGTATTTTAGCAGCAAGGCCAGGCGAGGAGTTAACTGCGCCTCGCGCCCCTGGCAATGCACCCGCCTCTTTTCCATGTCCAAATGAATTGGGCCGGCATGGAAGATCATTTTGCTATCTCCTGGCAGCAGGGGAAAAATGGTGTTATCCAGTTTGCGGGAGGTAAACGGCAGTTTGAGGACGGCGTTCGCGCACACATCCTCGGCCACATTTTGCTCTGCTCTGAGAATCAAAACGATGGGAAGATTGCTTTGCCGGGCGCGTAAGTCGCAGCAGATTCTCTTGCCGCTGGTGCGCATGGATGAAGCGTTGACGACGACCAGATCTGGGGCGATTTCGTCAAAACGCGCCAAAGCTGCGCTGCCCGTGGAGACCACCTCAATGGTGAGATCCTTTTTGCGCAGCGCGGGGACAAAAGACGGGCCATCAGCCCGTTTGCCTTCAATCCAGATCAGTTTTGCTTTCATGGTGTGTGTTTAGGAGAACTGCGTCATTATACCGTAAATCTTAAAAGAATGAGAATATCATTTTTACGTCGAATCTTTTAACATTCGAAACCCAATTTGCATCCGGTGTCATGTATAGCGTTGCAACTCTTTCGCCCCCATGTTACAATCGCAAGCAGTGAGAACCCATTCTGGAGGCCTCCCATGTCTGAAATGGTTGAAGTTGTGATTGATAGTATCCGTGTGAGTTTAATGTCGCAGCAGCGGATCGTAATTTTGCGTGAGGTAAATGCAGAGCGCTATTTAGCGATCTGGATCGGTATTTTTGAAGCCGAAGCAATTAACCTGGCTTTGCAAGAAGTCGAAATCGCCCGTCCACTTACCTGGGATTTGTTGAAAAACGTGATCAGTGAACTTGGCGGCCGGGTGCAGCGAGTTGAGGTGGTTGCTTTGCGTGATGATACTTTCTACGGCAATATTGTGGTGCAGGTGAACGGCCGGCTGGTGAATATTGATTCGCGTCCTTCTGACGCCCTGGCTTTGGCAGTGCGCGCCAATGCGCCGATTTGGGTAGCGCGTGAGATTATGAGGACGGCTGGGATTACCCCTGAAGAAGATTTGCAAAAACGCTCTTCTCAGCCTCCGGCGGCGTCCCCTGAAGCGCCCAAAGAAGAAGCCGGCGAGGAAAATATTTCGGCTTTCGAAGATTTCTTTAATAATCTGAATTTGGGCGATACAGGAGAAAGCGACTCTCCGTAGCCATGCGATCCTGTCTTTTAGGGTCGCGCGTCCCTTCTGACGCGTTCAGCAGCCGATTCATTATTATTTTCAGACCCCAGGGTTGCGTGAACCCCTGGGGTTTGGTGTCCCTGTAGACCGATGAGCGATTCCCCTCCTACTGAATTTTCTGTCGCGACTCAGGTTGTGCCGCACAGCCGTGAGGCTGAAGAGGCCGTGATCGGCGCGGTGTTGATCAATCCTGAAGCGTATTACGATGTCGCCCAATTCCTCAAGGCGGACGATTTTTACATCCATCGCCATCGCTGGATTTGGGAGACGTTTACCCGCCTGCACGAGCGGCGCGTGCCGATTGATTTCCTGACGGTGACTGAGGAGTTGGATCAGCAAGGCCGCCTGGCTGAGGTGGGAGGCCCGGCTTATCTGACCGCGCTTACCAGCAATGTCCCCACCTCGCTGCATGCTGAGGCATACGGCCGGTTGGTTGAGCAGACCTCGATTCGCCGCAAAATGTTGGATGCCGCTAATCAGATTGCCAAGCTGGCTTATCAGGAGTCGACGACGGTTGAGACGGTGATGGATGACGCGGAGAAGGCGGTTTTCAGCGTCAGTGAGCGGCGCATGACGCGCGACCTGATGCCCATTCAACAGGTTTTGAGCGACTATTATGATCGCATTGATCAGCTTTCTAAGCGTAGTGATGAGGTCATGGGCGTGCCGACCGGTTTCATTGACCTGGATCGCTTGCTGGGCGGCTTGCAGCAGTCTGACCTGTTGATCGTCGCTGGCCGGCCTGGCATGGGCAAGACTGCTTTTATGCTGTCCATTGCGAAAAACGCGGCTCAAATTCACAAAAAACACATCGCTATTTTTTCGTTGGAAATGTCAAATGAGCAGCTTGTCCAACGGATGGTGGCGCAAGAGACAGGCATTGACAGCCACCGTCTGCGCACCGGGAAACTGAACGAAGATGAGTGGCCGCTTTTTACCCATGCGGTTGAGGTCTTGAGCGATACCAAAATCTTTCTGGATGATACGCCCAGCCTGACCCCTCTGCAACTGCGCACCAAATGCCGTCGCCTGCATCTGGAATACCGCCTTGACCTGGTGATTTTGGATTACATCCAGTTGATGAGCAGCGGGACTTCGCGCAGTGAGAATCGCGTCCAGGAGGTCTCTTACATCTCGCGCAACTTGAAAATCCTGGCGCGCGAGTTAAATGTGCCGGTGTTGGCGGCGGCCCAACTGTCGCGCGCCATTGAG
This sequence comes from uncultured Anaerolineales bacterium, assembly GCA_903872065.1. Taxonomy (GTDB): domain Bacteria; phylum Chloroflexota; class Anaerolineae; order Anaerolineales; family UBA4823; genus CAIQJJ01. The sequence goes on from CAIQJJ010000340.1 coordinate 35,121, forward strand.
CAGCGCGCGGATAAAGACCCGCAGCTCTCCGATTTGCGCGAATCCGGCTCGCTGGAGCAAGACGCCGACATTGTCATGTTCATCCACCGCCCTGAGATGTATGAAAAAGATACCCTCAAGCAAAACCTGGCGCAGATCAAGGTCGCCAAACACCGCAATGGGCCGGTCGGGATGGTCGAATTGGTCTTCCTCAGCCATTTGACGCGTTTTGAGAACGCGGCCACCAAATCGGTTGATTTAGGGCAAATCAGGTAACAGAGGCTATGCCAACTTTTCAGGGTTTTTCAGCGGCCAAGGTGCGCCTGACGCCAGTTCCAGCCCCATTTTTTAGCGAACTGCTGCCTGAGATCGATCACCTGGGCGAGCTCAAGATAACTTTATATGTCTTTTGGCGGCTGGATCAGATGGAGGGGGACTTTCGCGTGTTGAAAGAATCGGATTTCCGCGCCGATGCTTTGCTGATGCGCGGCCTGGCGGCGAATGCGCGCGAGGCCGAGGCGCGCCTGGCTGAGGCCTTAGAGCGCGCCGTGATCCGCGGGACGTTATTAAAAGCGACGTTGGAAGGGGAAGCGCCGGAGACTCTGTATTTTCTTAATTCACCGAAGGGGCGGGCGGCGCTGGAAGCCGTTCAGCGTGGCAAATGGCGACCGTCGGATGATCTGCAAACGCCGCTTGAACTCAACCTCGACCGCCCCAACATTTTCCGCCTCTATGAGCAAAATATTGGCCCGCTGACGCCGATTTTGGCGGATATGCTGCGCGAGGCGGAAAAAATCTATCCGCAGGAATGGATTGAGGATGCCGTTCGCCTGGCGGTGGAGAATAATAAACGCAGTTGGCGCTATGTAGATGCAATTTTGCGCCGCTGGCAGGAGCAAGGACGTGACGAAAAGCAAACCCGCACCGTTAATCGAAGAGACACTGAGAAAGATCGCCGCCGCAGCTACGCCGACTGGGAAACCCCTGACTGAACCCTCCGCGGATCGTTTGCCCAGCCTGCCGGGCGCGGCGGATTGTCCCTTGTGCGGCGGGATGGGCTATTTGCGCCAGGACCTGCCTCTGGGCCATCCTGAATTTGGCAAACTGCAAATTTGCTCCTGCCGCAGCACAGATGTCAGCCAGCAGGTGTACCGCCGGCTGTTTTCATTGAGTCGTCTGCATGAATTGCATCACCTCACCTTTGAGCAGTTTCAACCGCGTGGGCGCATCGGCATGCGCCCGGCGCAGGCGGATTCGTTGCAGGTGGCTTATAACCAGGCGCGCCAGTTTGCGCAAACGGCCAAGGGCTGGCTGCTGCTGCAAGGCGGCTATGGCTGCGGCAAGACTCACCTGGCGGCGGCGATTGGCAATTTTGCGGTAGGAATGGGGGTGCCAACCCTGTTTCTCACTGTGCCAGACCTGCTGGACACGCTGCGTTTTGCCTATGACGACCCCGAAGCGACATTTGAGCAGCGTTTTGAGGAGATTCGCAGCGCTCCCTTGTTAATCATGGATGATTTTGGCACCCAAAACGCGACCGCCTGGGCGCAGGAAAAGTTGTTTCAGATCATTAACTATCGCTATGTCAACCGCCTGCCTCTGGTAGTGACCACTAATTTGATGCTCGATCAAATCGAGGGGCGCATTCGCTCGCGCCTGGATGACCCTGACCTGGTGACGCGGGTAGCCATCCGCGCCCCCGATTTTCGCAACCCCACCAGTGAAATCGGGCGCAAAGACCTTTCTTCTCTCGAACTCCTGCACAAGTTCACTTTTGCCAACTTCGATTTGCGCCGCAGCGAGGACCTGGAAGTGCAGGAGGTCGCCAGCCTGGAGAAGGCGTTCAACGCCGCCGCCGAATTTGCCCGCCAACCCCAGGGCTGGCTGGTCTTTATTGGGGATTATGGCTGCGGCAAGACCCACCTGGCAGCGGCGATTGCCAACTATCGCGCCGACCTGGGGATTTTGCCGCTCTTTGTCAACCTGCCGGATTTGATGAGTCACTTGCGGGCGACTTTTAGCGCCGGCAGCCCGGTGACGCTGGATCAGCGTTTCGAGGAAGTGCGCACTGCGCCAGTGCTGATCCTGGATGATTTGGGATCCGAGTCATCCTCTCCCTGGGTCAGTGAAAAGCTCTATCAGTTGTTCAACTATCGCTACCTGGCCGAGCTGCCGACCGTTGTCACTACAGCCAATGTCGAAGAGAAGATGGACAAGCGCATCTACAGCCGCATGCAAGATAGCCGTTTGTGTCGTATCATAGCAATTACGGTTCCCTCCTATCGCGGCGGTACAGCGCAAAGCAAAGCCGCGCCGCGCAAGAAGCGGACGACCTGACCAGGGGGCTTATTTGCCTGACGCCCGGCTGCTCCATTCTGCTACGCACTGCCGGATCAACTGCTTCACCTCCTCGTCTGGCACGGCATCAACCCCATCGTAACGATTGATCCCAACCACCACCTGCATACTGTGATCGAAGTTCTCGGCTAATTTGATGCCGCGGCTGGAGAGGGGCGTCCCTTCCAGTTTTTCTTGCAAAATATCGTTTACCTGCTCGACGATGCTTTTTTGCGCCGCCGGGGTTTTGCGCAGGGTGGGGTCTAGCGCGCGCTGCCAGAGATTGATCGGGTTAATCGAGGGCTTGGCGATCTTGGCCGGCTCCGCTGGCTGTGGGAAGAGCGAATCGACCTCGGCGCTCGGCGGCGTCGGGCGTGGTTCAGACATGGGGCGGGCAGGACTCGACTGCTCAATCGGCGGTGGCTGCCGGACAGGCTGCGGGGCGGCTGGTTTCTCCTCGCGCACAGTCTGTGTGGGCAGTCCCAGCCAGGTCTGCAGGTCCAAGAGAAGGTTGTGCAGCGCATTGCGTTGGATATCGTTAAGCTGGATCGCATTTTGGATTGCCTGGCCCTCCATTTCAACGATCAGCAGTCCATTTTGGGGGTTGCGGCGCAGCAGAATGCCATCGGTCGTTTCGCTGCCGGCGGGGCCTTTTTTCTTCCCTTCTTCCCGCAGCGTTTGCAGGATGGTGCTGAGCAAGAAGCCTATCCCCGTACAGATGAAAATCAGGACGATCAAGCGAACGAAATCCATAAGACCTCCAAGTCTGAACCTTAGATTTTTTGGCAGATCGGGCAAAAATGCGTGCTGCGCTGGCCGATGATGATGCGTTCAATGGCTGCGCCGCAGGTGAAACAGGGCTGGCCGGCGCGCTGGTAAACACAAAAATGGTTTTGAAAATTTCCCCCGCGATAGACCCAGTCAATACTCGCTCCGTTACGGCGGATGCCCTCGTTCAGCACACTGCGGAGTGCTGCCCACAACGCCTGGGCTTGATCGGCGCTGAGACGGTTGGTCAGAGCCAGGGGATGCAGCCTGGCCTGGTGCAGGCTTTCGTCGGCGTAGATATTGCCGACGCCGGCCAGAAAGCTCTGATCCAGCAGCAGCGGCTTGAGTTGGCGGCGGTGAGTCTGCAGGCGGGCGTAAAGCTCCGCGGCGGTGAAAGAGTCTGCCAGCGGCTCTGGCCCTAAGTGTTGAAATAGGCCCTCGGGATCAGATACCAACCAGACGCGCCCAAATTTGCGCGGGTCATGAAACGCCAGTGCATTTCCATCCGAGAGATGCAGAATCAGCCGGTCATGTTGGCTGGGCGGCGCTTCCAGCGGGCGGATGCGTAAATCGCCGCTCATGCGCAGATGGAAGATCAGCCAATCTTGGGCCAGGCGCAGCCGCAAAAACTTGGCGCGCCGCCCGGTTTCCAAAATCGCCTGCCCCGTAATGCGGGCGATAAAGGCATCCACCTCTGGTTCAGCCAGGCTGCGTGCCCAATGGACGGAGGCGGCTACGATGGTTTTGCCGACCAGGGCCGGGCGCAAGAGGCGGGCGAAAGTTTCGATTTCAGGAAGTTCGGGCATCTTTTAGCCTCGTAAGAGACGAGCGACCGCTTCATGCGGCGATATTTGGCGCGTCAGCAATGCATTGGCGACGCTGCGGTAATACTCCTCGTCAACCGCCGCCCGCCAGCGGGCGATGAGCGCCTCGTGGAGCAGCGTCTCCAGATCGCTGGATAGGCGTTGGCGTTCGCGGCGCTGCCATTCGCCGCTTTCTTGCAGGTATTGGCGGTGCGCGGCGATCGCTTCGGCCAGTTCGGCAATGCCGAGGCTCTGGATGGCGACGGTGCGCCGGATGAGCGGCATCCATAACGGTATGTTTGGCGCAGTTTCCATTTGGCCGGGCGAGGCGAAGGGGCGGCTGGCTTCTGGAAAGGCGCGCCCAACCGGATGCGCCAATTCGAGCATATTGCGCAAGGCGCGCTCGGTGTTGTCTGCCCCGGGCTGATCCGCTTTGTTGATCACCAGAATGTCGGCGATCTCTAAGATGCCAGCTTTAATCGCCTGGATGTCGTCGCCGAGTCCCGGCGCTTCGATGACCAGGGTGGTGTGCGCCAGGCGGGCGATATCCACCTCCGCCTGGCCGGCGCCGACCGTTTCGATCAAGATCATCTCATAGCCGGCCGCGTCGAAGGCTTGCACCGCGCCGGCGGTTGCGGCGGAAAGGCCGCCCAAAGAGCCGCGCGCCGCCATCGAGCGGATAAAGACGCCGGCGTCGCCGGCCAGGTCGCGCATGCGCACCCGGTCGCCCAGGATCGCGCCGCCGCTGAACGGGCTGGAAGGGTCTACCGCAATGATGGCGACTTTGGGCCTGGCCGCGCCACTGCCGGTTTGGCGATAAAAGCGGGCGAGTTGATTGACCAGGGAAGATTTGCCCGTCCCTGGCGCGCCTGTCACCCCAATCAGGTGGGCGCGTCCGGTGTGGCGAAACAATTCGGCCAGCGCGGCGCGTCCAGAAGGCGTGTCATTCTCAATCTGCGTCAGCAGGCGCGCCAATGCCAGCCGGTCGCCAGTGAGGACAGAGGAAACAGTGGAGGCAGGTAGAGTCTGCAAGGCTGTTGGTTTGAGGCGAAGCGGCGCATCGGCTTGAAGCGCCGCCTGCGCCGGCCTATGCTTCGGCGGATGACTCGATCTGCGCCACAGCCTGGCGGATATCGCCGGCGATCTCGTCGGTGTTCGCGCCTGGCCCATAGACGCCGCTGACGCCCAGCGCCAGCAACTGCGCTGTATCTTCGTCAGGGATGATCCCGCCGATGAAGACCCTCACATTTTCTTGTCCGTTGGCTTTCAATAGTTCCATCACGCGCGGGGCGAGCGTTAAATGCGCGCCGGAGAGGATGGATAGTCCAACCACGTCCACATCCTCCTGCAGGGCCGCCTCGGCGATCATTTCAGGGGTTTGGCGCAGCCCGGTATAAATGACTTCCATACCGGCGTCGCGCAAGGCTCTCGCCACCACTTTGGCGCCGCGGTCATGCCCATCCAGGCCGGGTTTTGCTATCAATACACGGATTTTTCTTTCGCTCATGCTTGCTCCAAGAAATTAAAGATAGTGGATTATACCGCCTTAAGACCAGGTGATAGTTATCTTAGAAAAAGGAGCTTTCCTTGACTCTGCGCTTTGCCGGTGTTATGATGACTTGGAAGGACTTACGGAGACAATTAAGAATGTCAACCGACAAATATTTTGAAGAATTTCCTGAAGTAGATGGGGATAGCGTCCAACGGGAAAAAACTCCCTCTGCCGCGCCGGCTGTTCAACCTGCCCGTACTCAAGAAAATCGCTTACTGGTTTTATGGGATGGATTGTCCCATGCCGGGTTGGGCGAGGTGGTTTTTCGCGCCGGGACGCAAATCTTATCGGTCGCCCTGGTATTGGCGGTGATTTGGGCGCTGCGTGCCTTTTATCTGTATACAACCAATGTCAAAGAAAGCAATGCCGTCTCCCAGGCGGCTTTGGCGACTTCGCTGCCCACACCCACTGCTGCGCCGGAAGCTGAAGAGGTGGTGGATATCCCTTTGCCGCCTCTCTCAGAGAATGTTTTTGCGGGCAGCCTGGGCATCGTCCGGCAGGTGACATGGCATACGATTATCCCCACCCGCCCGCGCACCCAGGTGATCACTTATACCGTGCAAAAGGATGATACCATTTTTGGCATCGCCCAAAGTTTCAATCTAAAGCCCGAAACGATTTTATGGGGCAATTACCTGACTTTGATTGATGATCCTCACCGTTTGCAGCCGGGGATGGTTTTGAATATTTTGCCGCTGGATGGGGTTTATCACAAGTGGTCAGCCGGCGAGGGGCTGAACGGCGTCGCGAAAGGCTATGGGGTTAAGCCAGAAGATATCATCGCCTGGGAAGGCAATCACCTTAGCGTTGAGAGCCTGGGCGACTGGCGCAACCCAAATATCGAGGCGGGGACATTTCTGATCGTCCCCGGCGGTCACCGCGCCTTTGTCACCTGGAGCGCCCCGCTTGGACTGACGCGCAAAAACCCTGGCGTTGCCAAGATGATGGGGCCTGGCGCGTGCGGCACAATCACCGAAGGCGCGGTGGGCAACGGATCGTTTATCTGGCCGGCGAACAATCATACTCTCTCCGGTTACGATTATTCTCCCGGCACCAATCATCTCGGCGTTGATATTGCCGGCGCTTCTGGCGACCCGGTCTTTGCCGCAGATGGCGGGGTAGTGGTTTATTCGGGTTGGAACAACTGGGGATATGGCTATGTTGTGGTGGTAGATCATGGCAACGGCTGGCAGACTCTTTATGCCCATTTGAGCGCCATCTACGCCGGCTGTGGGCAGAGTGTCTTCCAGGGCACCTCGATTGGCGCTTTTGGCAGTACGGGTAATTCCAGCGGGCCACACCTGCATTTCGAGATGATTAACAGCTCTTATGGCAAAGTAAATCCCTGGGATTTCTTGCCATAGGCCAGGATGGTTGGACACTGAATAGAAATACGGATGGTTAAACACGCAGCGCTTTTCTCTCACAAGAAAAGCGCTGCGTCTTATTTGCGCCAGGAGTCTCTAATGCCGCTGGCGCGAAGACTTTTTCGTCTCTTTCGCGTTTTTAGGGGGAACGGATGGTTTGTTGGCGGCTATTTGCTGCATCCATTGCACCGCGCCGGGGGTGCGCTGCCAATATCTGAGGAAACTGGCGACATATTCAATAGCTTCACTTGCGCCGCCGAACTCAACCGTCTCAGGGAGTTGGTTGGGAATGCGCTTCTGCCCGCTCAGGTAAGCGGGGACATGTCCGTTCCAGCGCAAGGCTTCCTGCAAGAGGCGGTTGGCCTCGCTGCTGGCGCCCGAACGGCGGTATTCGAGCAAAGCTTTGGTATAGCCCCAGGCGGCGCGCGCATCATCGGAGTATGTTTGCAACAGGCCGCTCGCCTTGTCTTCCTGTCCCATTTCTAAAAACAAGGTGAGCAAGGAATAACGAACGCCCTGGTTATCTCCCGGATTCAACAGCAGCATTTCTGTGAAATGCTGCTGCGCCTCGACCAATTTTCCCATCTGCCACAAACAGTGCGCCAGGCCCTCGCGCGCCCGCATATAAGGGCGGGATTCCAGGATGGCCCAAAATTCGCCAGAATATTCTTTGAAAAATGCCTTGCCCAGAGCGCGTTCGCCGGCCTCAACGCCTTTGCGATACAGTTCGGCTGCCCGCCCTACCGTATCGGCCTCTTCTTCGGCCAGCAGCACATAGGCGTCGGCGCAGTCGGGCGACATGGCGAGCGCTTTGTGCGCCGCGGCGATCCGTTTGGCGGGATTGCGTTCCTCCCAGGCAGAGTACATCAAATCTTGCGCCTGGTCGAGCTTCGTCGCGCTGCTTTTCCCCACGATATTGCGGATCTGTCTTTCCATTCCGCGTCGATCGGGCAGGTCGAACTCCTCCTCATCGTCCAATTCGTCATCCTCTTCCATTTCCTCCTCGTCTTCTTCATCGTCGAGCAGTTCCCATTGTCCAGGATTGAGCGTTCGCCCTTCTGTGGGTAGTTCCCCGCCAGGGTACTTGATGGTAACATTGACCACGCCGTGGTGGGTTTCAATGGGGATGGTTACCTCAAGGGGATCAAAGCCGCCTTTTTGATCGGATTTTAACTGCTCGCGAAAGGCAGGGATGGCCCACAAGGCTGCTTCATACCACAAAAGATCGTCTTTCGACGGGCGCAGCACTGCCTTGGAGCGGGTGTAAATGACTGGCATGGGGTAAGCCATCTCATCGGCGATTTCCCAGCGATAGGTTTCGATGGCATCCAGGTCGGCGAAAGGCAGCAGGTGCGGCGCATCGAAGTTGAGAGAATGCCCGCCGCTCTCCGGCAGCACTTCATCAATCGAGTCGACGCCTTCGTACATACGCTCAAGATCGGCCCACTTTTTATACATTGCCACGCCATATTCCATACCGGCGGCCCCCATCAATTGCACAAAACGCGGCGATTGTTCAGGAGGGACGGTGATGGCCAGCGGAAATTCCTCACTGAGGTCTCCCCACGGCGCGGCGCGGTAAAAGGCCGCTGCGGCTGCAAACAAGCCGCCGACCAGCTGCGGGGTAACCTCAGGGACTGAAAGCAGCCCGGCGATGTCCGGCGCATCCTGGTTCAAACTGGCTTCCAGGTCGCCGATCATCGCATTTAAAGCTTCCTGCGCCTCGTCAGGCAGAGTCGCCTGAGTGCTGGCGACTTCTAATGCTTGTAAGAGTTGTTCTAAGCTTTGCTGCAGCCCGTCGCTAAAAAGATGGATGCAGCGCGGGCGGCCAGCCTTGATTTTCGCACTGGGCAGAGGGGCGCGCATGGTCTTGGTTAAGAGTCCCATAATTTCCTGGGTTTCGGGCTTTTGAGGAAAAGTTTCAATCCCGATGGGGTTGCCCTCTTCCATATCCAACACCAGGCATATCCAGGGACGGAAGAAAGTCTCCTCGTCTTCTGTAGCCCAGGCGCGTAGTTGGCGTAGGACACAGCCCCATTCGCGATCGGTTTGCGGCAGTTTGGCGGAGGAATTTTTAGATTTTGCAGCCATTGTTTTTTTGCTCCTGATTAAGGCCCAGGAGTATGTCCCTGCGGGCCCATGGTTGGTGAAAATGATTGAAATGGGCGTTTAAGCCTTCGCCCATGTAGATTATAATACAACGACGCTTATGGACGACAAAACATTACAAACTCTCGAATACTTTAAAATTCTCGACCGCCTGGCTGAGTATACTGCTTTTGCAGCCTCGCGCGATCGAGTGTTGGCCTTGCGCCCAACGACCCACCTCGAAGAAGCCCTGCGCCGCCAGACTGAAACCTCCGAAGCAGTCCAGTTCCTTGTCACCCGCCCGGACATGACGATTGGCGGGGCGCGCGATATTCGCGCCGCGGTGGACCTGGCCAATCACGGCGGCGTGCTGACGCCCGGCGATTTGCTGGATGTGAAATCCACCATCATTGCAGCCCGCACCCTCAGCCGCACCTTTGAACGCCTGGGCCCGCAGTTCCCTCATCTGTGCGATTGGGCGGCGCAGCTGCCGCCTCCGCTCGGTCTGGTAGATGCAATCACACGGACGCTCAACGATCGCGGTGAAATCTTGGACAGCGCCTCAGACAAATTGGGCAAAATTCGCCATGATTTGCGCATTGCCTACGATCGCTTGATGACCAAGTTGCAGCGCATGGTGACAGACCCCAGGAACGCCCCCATTTTGCAAGAGACGATCGTGACGCAGCGCGATGGCCGGTATGTTATTCCCTTGCGGGCTGAATTTAAGGGGCGGATCAAATCCATTGTGCATGATCAGTCGGCCTCTGGCTCGACCTTGTTCATCGAACCGGTGGCGGTGGTTGAACTCAACAATGAATATCGCGAATTGCAATTGGCTGAACGCGATGAAGAACGGCGCATCCTGGCTGAACTATCGGCGGATGTAGCCGCGCATGGCGAGCTTCTGCTGCATACGGTGGAAGTGATCGCGGAGCTGGACTTTATCTTTGCCCGCGCCAGGTATTCTGATGATTTGCGAGCGACTGAGCCGTCGCTGAAGCTGGTCGGCAAACCGCGCGAGCTTGGCAAAACTGGCGGCGAGCGGCGCGGCGCAGCCGAGGCGGCGGAACCTTTGCCTTCTGAGTCTCCATCCCCTGAACCTGTCCCCGTGGCTGGAGGCTCAGACGCGCCGGCGCTTCCAGCCGCCGAGGCGCAGTCAGTCACGATCCGCCATCCTGGAACAGTCATCCGCTTGACGCAAGCGCGCCATCCCCTGTTGGACCCCCAAACGGTGGTGCCGATTGATATGGAACTGGATCCCCAAACCTTTGTCCTGGTAGTCACCGGGCCAAATACAGGCGGCAAGACCGTCTCGCTCAAAACTGTGGGGCTGTTGGCGTTGATGGCGCAAAGCGGCATGCACATCCCGGCCCATTCTGGCTCTGAACTGACCATGTTCCGCGAAATCTACGCCGATATCGGCGATGAGCAGTCTATCGAGCAGTCGCTGTCCACCTTCTCTGGTCATGTCAAGAACATCATCCGCATCTTGAAGCGCGCCGATCGTCACGCCCTGGTGATCCTGGACGAACTTGGCGCCGGCACTGATCCACAGGAAGGCGCGGCGTTGGCGCGGGCGCTGCTCTCGCATTTGCTGGCGCGCGGGATTACAACCCTGGTGACTACTCACCATCCTGAGTTGAAGTCTTTTGCGCACACCACTCCTGGCGTGGTGAACGCCAGCGCCGAATTTGATCTGCAAACCCTGCGTCCCACCTATCACCTGACCATCGGCTTGCCGGGGCGCTCCAACGCTCTGGCCATTGCGCAGCGCCTGGGGATGCCAGAAGAGATTATTGCTGACGCTCGCAGTGAATTGCATCCTGATGATCTGCGCGCCGAAAGCCTGTTGGATGAAATTCATCGCCAGCGCGATGCGGCGCGCAAGGCGCGCGGCGCAGCCGACCGCGCCCGCCACGAAGCGGAGAAACTGCGCTCCCAGCTCAACGCCCGCCTGGATCAGATTGAAGAGGAGCGTCACAAAATCCTGGAAAGCGCCCGCGCCGAGAGCGAGGCCCAGGCGGCGGCGTTCCAGGAAGAGATCGTCGAATTACGCCGCCAATTGACCCGCGCTCGCCAGCCGCTCGAGGTCATTCGGGACGTGGAGGAGAAAGCGCAAGAGATTGCCGAGATCGCCGCCCAGCCGGCGCCCAGTGAAGTGCGCCGCCCGCCAGTGGTGGAGCGCAGCAAACCCGGCGCGCCGGCCCCCAGCGCCGCGGTGGGTTCCAAAGTGCACTTAAAAACTCTCAACACCCGAGGCGTGATCACGGCGCTGGGCGAAGAGGAAGCCGAAGTGCAGGTGGGTATGATGCGCGTGCGCGTGCGCTTGAGCGATTTGCAACTGAGCGCCAATGAGGAGCAGCCAGTGGAGGAGCGCCCGGCGGCGGCAGAGAAAAGCGCCGCCAGCCGCTCGACCGTTGAGTCGCCGGGCCTGGAGCTTGATCTGCGCGGCCAGCGCGCCGAAGACGCCCTTGACGCTCTGGATCGCTACCTGGAAAACGCCTACCTGGCCGGCCTGCTTTGGGTGCGCATTATTCATGGCAAGGGCACTGGCAAGCTGCGCCTGGCGGTGCGCGAAGTTCTGCATCAGCACCCTCACGTTAAATCGTTTGAAGCCGGCGGCGATAAGGAAGGCGGTGAAGGTGTGACCGTGGTTAAGTTTCATAACGCCTGAGAAGTTGGCGCAGGCTGCGGAGGTCTCAAACAATGAAACTTCGCTGGCTGTTGTGGGTCCTGGCAATCGCCTTTGTCTGGTTGGTGGTCACGCGCTATGCTGAACTAGAGCAGTTGTATGCGATCCTTGCCCAGGGAAGATGGCAGTGGGTGCTGGCGGCGGCCTTGCTGCAGGTGGGTTATTATGTCGCCTATACGGCGGTGCACCAATCGGCTTTTGCCACGGTCGAGGTGGAAAGCCGGCTGAAAAACTTACTGCCGATTGTCTTCGCCTCGCTCTTTTTGAATGTCGCCGCGCCGACGGCCGGGGCCAGTGGGACGGCTTTGTTTGTCGAAGACGCCCTGCGGCGCAAACAATCGGGCATTCGCACCGCGGCCGGCATCCTGCTGGTCTATATTGCGATGTTTTGCGCCTTCACCGTCGTTTTGGCGGTGGGGATGACGGTGCTGTTTCTCTACCACGATTTGCACGCCTACCAGGTCGTGGCGGCTTTGCTGCTGCTGCTGGCCCTGGCCGGCATGACCGGCGTGCTGCTGCTCGGATTGTGGAGTGTAAGCTTGCTGCGGCGCATCTTGGGGATAGTGCAAGATGCGGTCAATGCCATCGCGCGGCGCATCCGCCGCCCGGATTTTTTGGCGGCGGATTGGGCGGAGCAAAACACCCTTCAGTTTGTTGAGGCGGCGCACGAGGTGGCGGCCCATCCACGCCGGCTGCTGCGTACAGTTGGATTGGCTTTGGCGGCGCATTGGGTGAACCTGCTGTGTTTGTATGCCGTCTTTTTGGCGTTCGATCACCAGGTAGAGCCGGGGGTCTTGGTCGCTGGTTATTCGATGGCGATCTTATTCTTGATCGTCTCGCCCACCCCGCAGGGCATTGGCGTGGTCGAGGGCGTCATGGCCCTGGTCTTCACCTCTTTACATGTGCCGGGGACGCAAGCGACCGTGATTGCCCTGGCCTTTCGTGGGCTGTCGTTCTGGCTACCCTTTTCTTTAGGCTTCTTTCTCATTGAGCGCTTGCAAATTTTCCGCGGCGAGCAGCGCTCGCGCGCCCGCAGTTGGACGGTGCGCGCAGCGGCCCTGATGACGGGATTGATAGGAACCGTGAATGTGATTTCCGCCGCCACCCCGCCGGTAGCCGATCGCCTTTGGTTGGTGGAACGCCTCTCGCCTCTGGAGGTGCAGGTTGCCAGCCGCCTGGCGGCGGCTCTGAGCGGCTTTGCTTTGCTGCTGTTGGCCGGCAATCTTTGGCGGCGGGCGCGAACCTCGTGGTTGATGACCCTGGCCATTTTGGTCTTCGCGGCGTTCAGTCACCTATTTAAGGGCTGCGATTTCGAGATGATGATCTTGGCGTTGGCCCTGGCTGCCTGGTTGTTTGCGCAGCGGGCGCATTTTCACGCCTACTCAGATACCGCCTCGCCGCAGCAGGGCTGGCACGCCCTGAAGAACGCTTTTCTGTTCACCCTGATCTATGGCTTGACCGGCTTCTATTTGCTCGACCAGCATTTCAGCGTCAGTTTCAGCCTGTTGGCCGCCCTGCGCCAGACGGTGCTTATGTTTATCCGGTTTTATGATCCTGGCGTCGAGCCGCTCACCGATTTCGGGCGTTATTTCGTCAATTCGATTTATGCGGTAGGGGCGGTTTCGCTGGGCTATGCGTTGTTCATGCTGTTTCGCCCGCGGCTGCTGCGCCAGCCCAGCCTGGATCAGCGCCGCCGCGCTGAAGCCATCATCCAGGCGTATGGGCAGACGCCTTTAGCCCGTTTTGCCTTATTCAGCGATAAATCTTACTGCTTCAGCCCTTCGGGGCAGTCGGTGACGGCTTTTGTCGCCAAAAGGCCCTCCCTCTTTGCGCCGCGCGTGGCGATTGCTTTAGGAGACCCGATCGGCCCGCCGGACGATGCGCCGCAAGCGATCGCCGCCTTCAAGAAATTGTGTGAGCAGAACGGTTGGCAGCCGGCTTTTTACCAGACCTCCCCCGATGCGCTGGCGCATTATCAGCAGGCCGGTTTCCAGACGCTTTGCATTGGCCAGGAAGCGGTGGTCAACCTGGAAAATTTCAACCTGCAGAGCCATGCGAGCAAACCCTTGCGCACGGCGGTCAATCACCTGATCCATACTGGCTGCCATACCCAGGTCTTTCTGCCGCCGTTGGCCGGGGAACTGCTGGATGATTTGCAGGCGGTGAGCGATGAATGGTTGACCATCATGCACGGTGTGGAAAAGCGTTTCTCATTGGGCTCTTTTGATGATGATTACATCCGTCACTGTCCAGTGATGGTGGTGCAGTCAGCCGAGGGATCCATCAGCGCCTTTGCCAATGCTATCTTTGTTGGTCACGCAGACCGTCCCAGGCAGGCTGCGGTGGATCTGGCGCGGCGCGGCAAGCATGTCGAAAACGGCGCCATGGAATTCTTGTTTGCGGCCTTGCTGCAGTGGGCCAAATCCCAGGGCTGCCAGACTTTTAGCCTGGGGTTGAGTGCGCTTGCCGGGGATGGCGGCGTTCCGCATGAGCCATCTGCCGAGAGCGCCTTGCATGCCCTATTTAAGCACATCAGCCACCTATACAGTTTTCGCGGCCTGCACCAGTTTAAAGAAAAATTTCATCCTGAGTGGTCGCCGCGCTACCTGGTTTTTCCCACCTGGGCCAGCCTGCCGCAAGTGACACTGGCGCTGGCGCGGGCGGAAGCGGGCGATGACCTTGCTACTACCCTGCTCACTGCGTGGACATCCGTCCTGGCGGCGCTCTCAGCCCGCCTGGCGCGTCGTTCTGCACGGGCGACGCGGAGGCTTTCTCGATGACCGGTGTTCCGCAAGACGGGTCGCCAGGCGCGCCGCAAAGTGGGCCGGCGTTCCAGATCGGTCGAATTCAAGTTCATGGCGACTTGATCCTTGCGCCGATGGACGGTTATTCCGATCAACCCTATCGCTCCATTTGCCGTGAACTGGGTTCGGCGGTGAGCTACACCGAGTTTGTCAATGCCCTGGATATTTTGCAGGGTCATCCCTATGTTCATGAGAAGCTCAAATACCTGCCGGGAGAACGCCCGGTCATCTTTCAATTGTTCGACAGCGATCCCGATCGCCTGCTGGAAGTGGCCTTGCGTTTGCAGGAATTGGAACCGGATGGGATTGACATCAACCTGGGCTGTTCGGCGCGCAACGTGTCGGGGCGCGGGGCGGGGGCCGGGCTGCTCAAAACGCCGCACAAGATCGCCCTGATCTTTCAAAAGCTCGTCTCGGCGCTCAGCCTGCCGGTGACGGCGAAAATCCGCCTGGGCTGGGACGAGAAGAGCCGCAATTATTTGCAGGTGGCGCGCCTGTTGGAGGAGAATGGGGCGGCGGCGCTTGCTGTGCATGGGCGCACCAAAGCCCAGGGCTACGGCGGGCAAGCCGATTGGGAGGCCATCGCTGCCGTGCGCCAGGCGGTCTCAATCCCGGTGATCGCCAACGGGGACGTGCGCACGACAGCGGATATTGCGCGCATTAAGGCGCAGACGGGCTGCGCGGCGGTAATGATCGGGCGCGCTGCGATCGGCAATCCCTGGATTTTCTCCCGCCTGGACCGCCAGGATGCGCCGCCGGAACTGGTGCGCGCCACGATGGAGCGCCATTTAGAACGCATGTTAGCCTTCTACGGGTCAGCGCATGGCCTGGTCTGGTTTCGCAAGCATGCAGAGCGTTATTTGCGCCCCTACGCTCTGCCTGTAGCCCTGCGCCAGCAGTTGCTGACAGCCGACCGCCTGGAGGATTTTTGGGCGCTGGTAGAGAGGAGCTTGAAGTAACAATGGACGAAATTGAGAGCCACTCGCGTCTGGTCGAAGATAATCCCGCCGATGTCATCTTTGATAAGGTTTTTCATGCCAGCCCCATGCCGCAATTCATTGTCAATCTTGAGACGGAGCATATCCTGGATGTAAACAAATCCTATGCGAAGCTGGTCGGTTATGGGCGCGAAGAACTGCTAGGTCATACCCCTCGCGAATTGGGGTTGTGGAAAACGCCGCAGGATCGCATCCAAATCGTCCAGACTTTATCTACTGACGGTTATGTGCAAGACTTAGAGCTTGAAATCCAAACGCGCGCCGGTGAAATGCGCACTGTGATCGCATCGGCGCAGCGGATCGAGGCGCGCGGCGAGGCGTGTATTCTTTTCGCGGCCGTCAATATCACGGGGCGCAAGCTGGCGGAAAAAGAATTGAAGGAGAGCGAGGAGCGGTTTTCAACCGCGTTCTTCACCAGCCCAATCTCGCAATCTATCATCACTCAGGCAGACAATCAGATTATGGCTGTCAACGATGCCTGCTGCCGCCTGTTAGGATACAGCCGCGCCGAACTGGTCGGCGCCAGCCCAGCGCAACTCAACTTGTGGGAAAACCCTGCCGATGGCCTGTCTGCGGCCGAAGAATTGTTGCAAACCGGCCATTTGCTCCCACGGGAGACGACCGTGCGCGGTAAGTCCGGCGAAATCCGCGCCGTCCTCGCGGCCATCGAGCCAATTATGTGGAAGAGAATTCCCTGTTGGCTCTCATTGATTGTTGATATCACTGAGCGTAAACGGGCAGAGGATAAGCTGCGCGAGAGTGAGGAGCGCTATCGCCTGATCTCAGAAAATGCGGCAGATGTCATCTGGGTGCTGGACCCGTTCCAGGGGAAATTCACCTACGTCAGTCCATCAGTGCAGCGCTTGCGCGGCTATACCCCTGAAGAGGTAATGATCCAACCGGTGAACGAGGCCCTGACGCCCGAATCCCTCAAACTGGTCTCTGATTCGATGGCCTCGAACCTGCCGCCGTTCCTGGCCAGGGGCAGTGGGACAGAGTCCTACATCAACGAAGTCGATCAGCCGCACAAGGACGGCCGCATCATTCAGACCGAGGTGACCACCACTTACATGTTCAACGAGCGCGGCCAGGTTGAGGTGGTGGGCGTTTCGCGCGACATCACCGCCCGTAAGCAAACCGAGGCGGAAATTCTTTCCCGGCAGCAGTTGCTTGAAAAAGTAATCCAGTTGGGCAAAAATATCACCGCCATCACCGATCTGGACCTCTGCTTGCGCGAAATCTACGACAGCATTCGCCTGGGCCTGGGCCTCGATCGGGTGGGGTTGTTCTTGTACGATGCCTCCAGCCGGGCGGTGCGCGGTGTATATGGCACCAGCCGCGCTGGCGAAAGGGAAGACACTACCTGGTTCCAAGAAGCAGTAGATGCCAAACCCAATTGGGTAAAAGCCCTGCAAAGCCCCTCCGGGATTTCGTTTGAGGAGGACTATCAGTCCGTCCATCAGCCGCCGGTAGAGAGTGATTTGTACGGCGTCCACCAACACATCTCCCTGGCAGCCTGGGCCGGGGATGAACCCGTGGCCCTGATCGCGGTCGACAACCTGACTTCGGGTCGCCCGATCACGCCGGCGGAAGTGGAAGCGCTGCAGCTTTTTGCCGGGTATGCCGGCCTGGCCATCGCGAACGCGCGCCTGAACGCCAGCCTGGAACGGCGCGTCGAAGAACGCACCGCAGAGTTGTTAGAGAGCCGCGATAAGTTAAGCGCCGCCAACGCGGCCCTGGAAAGGGCCGCCCGCATGAAGGATGAGTTCCTCGCCAGCATGAGCCACGAGCTGCGCACGCCGCTCACGGGCATTCTGGGCTTGTCCGAAGCCTTGCAGCTCAACACTTATGGCCTGCTCACCGAGAGACAGATGAAAGCCGTTCGGACGATTGAGGAGAGCGGCCAGCATTTGTTGGCTCTGATCAATGACATCCTGGATTTATCGAAAATTGAAGCCGGGATGCTCGATCTGAATATCGAACCAGTTTCACTCTCCACTGTATGCCAGGCTGCCTTACAATTAACCAAAGGGATGGCCAATAAAAAGCAGCATCAGGTAAGTTTTGTGATGACCCCGCCAGTCATTGTCACCCGTGGAGATGCACGCCGGCTTAAGCAAATGCTGGTCAATCTGCTCAGCAATGCGATTAAATTCACCCCAAGCGGCGGCGCGCTGGGCGTGGAAGTGCGGGCAAGCGAAGCAGAGCAGGTCGTCAGGCTGACTGTCTGGGATACGGGGATTGGAATTGCCCCCGAGGATCTGGAGCGCTTATTTCAACCTTTTGTCCAGCTTGAAAGCGGCCTGGCGCGCCAATATGAAGGTACTGGATTGGGGCTTTCGTTGGTGCAGCGTATGGCCGAGATGCACGGCGGCTGTGTCCAGGTGGAGAGCGCCCTGGGCGCCGGCAGCCGCTTTACCGTTTTGCTGCCCTGGTCGCCGCAAGCAGCCCGGCCAGCGCCGCCGGCCGCCGGTGCTGTCGCCTCTTTGAAGAGTGAACTGACCAAGAGCCTTTCCGCTCAGGAAACCCCGGCGGCCAAATCAGAGCGACACGCCAGCAACCCCCATGTCTTGATCGTAGATGATACCGAAGCGATCATCGAAACGTTGACTACTTTTCTGCAACCGCAGGGTTTCAACGTTACAGCCGTGCGCAGCGGCATAGAACTGCTCAAAGTGGCGCCGGAAGCGCGCCCGGACATTATTTTGATGGACATTCAAATGCCGGTAATGGATGGCGTGGAGGCTATCCGCCGCATTCGGGCGCACTTCGATCCCCTTATTGTACGGACGCCGATCATCGCCCTGACCGCCCTTGTCATGCCCGGCGATCGGGAACGCTGCCTGGCAGCCGGGGCCGATGAATACTTGAGCAAGCCGGTAAAACTGACCACGCTGGTGGACATCATTCGTAAATTTGTTAGAACTGAAGGAGTTTAGACCTATGACCAACACTCGCGCCCGTATTGCGACCATTTGCCAGGGCGGCGTCTATTTCCCCACTATCGCCCAAAACCGCGCCGCGGTGCTGCAGCGGCTTGAAATGGCCCTCAAGTACCAGCCCGACCTGGTTTGCCTGCCAGAGACTTTCACTACCCCCTCAGTGCCGGGCGAACTGTCCAGCCTGGTGGAAAGCGTCCCAGGCCCGACCGTGGATGCGGTATCCAGCCTGGCCCGCCAGCATCACTGTTCCATCATCTGCCCCATCTTTACGCAGCGGGAGGGGGCTTATTGGAATTCGGCGGTGGTGATCGGGCGCGACGGCGGACTCGTGGGCATCTACGATAAGATGCACCCCGTCACGAGCAGCAGCGATTATACGCGGATGGAGAACGGCGTTACCCCCGGCAGCGCCGCCCCCGTTTTTGATCTGGATTTTGGACGGATCGGCGTGCAGATTTGTTTTGACATCCAGTTCCCTGAAGGTTGGGCGGCATTGGCGCAGGGCGGGGCCAGGATCATCTTCTGGCCGTCGGCCTATAATGGCGGCTTTCCACTGCAAGCCTACGCCTGGCTGCATCACACCTATGTCATTTCCGCGGTCAACAGCAGCAAGTCCCGCATCATTGATCCCTGCGGCAGCATCCTGGCCGAAACCGACGCCTTGCTCAATGTGTTGGTGCGCGACATCAACCTGGATTATGCGGTCTGTCACTACGATTTCAACTACAACATCCCTGAGCGCATCCAGGCGGCCTATGCCGGGCGGGTGGAAGTCCGCACGCGCGGCGGGGATGCCTCGCATTTCGTGGTCGAGCCGGTAGACCCCTCGCTGACCATCGCTCAACTGCAGCGGGAAATTGGCTTTGTGACCACCCAAGAATATGTCCATCATCATCAGGCGGCGTATCCCATTTTGCGGGCCGGGCTGACCCCGCCGGCGCAGGTCGCGGCGCATGGCGAGCGCCCGATGTACCAAAAGGGATAGGCGATGAGCGTCCACCCGTTTGACTTGCAGGCCAGGGCTGAACTGGCGGCGCATTCTTTAACGCAGCTTCTCGATCGGCAGCGGGAGGGGCTGATGTATTTTCTGGCGGATTGGCAGGCCAGGCCGCCGCGCGCCGTGCATGGCTTGTGGGATTGCGGGGATGGCAGCGGGCGGCATGTGGACGCCCTGGCGCTGGCGCGGCGGATGGTCGCCGCAAATTCGCCGGCGGCGCGCCCGACGCCGGCTGAGGCGCAGATCGAGGCCTGGATGATGCGTTTTTTGGGCCAGGAGGGCCTCTCCTGGCTGCCGGCCGAACCCTGGGCGCAGCCGTGGGGCGCGGAGGAACTGCTTTACGACTGGCAGGGCGGCGAGGCGCTGGCCGAGATCAGTTGGGCGCAGCGCGGTACGCTGCTCGGCTTGACCAGCCGTTTTCTGGCGAGCGGCGATGAGCGCTTCTGCCGCGCCGGGCAAAAGCTGGTGGAGGGTTTGCTGCGCATCGCTGAACGCGGCGCGGATGGCCTGTATTTCCCGGAGGGTTATTACCGCTCCGGCGGCTGGCGCTGCCGCCAGGCCGGGCTGCGCGCCGGGCTGGAGGAAGTCAATGCGGCGGTGATTGTTCCGGCGGTGCGTTTTTATTGCGCGGCGGGCTTTGAGCCAGCTTTGGAACTGGCCGAGGGCCTGGCGCGCTTTGGCTTAAAGCAGACCAGCGGCTATCGCCC
>CAIQJJ010000341.1 GCA_903872065.1 uncultured Anaerolineales bacterium
GGTCGGCCTGGCGCACCCGGCAGCGCTCGCGCCAGCCCGGATCAGCCGTGCAGTGGGCCGACTCGTACAGCGTGATGGGGAAAGCCCAGCGCGGCCACTCCCAACGATGCTGATCCTGGGTGGGGGGAAGATAGTAGGCGTAGTAGAGGCCCGGCCCGCTGCGGGGTTCAAAAACCACCTCGCCGTACTCGCGGTTGCAGGTCGCCGTGACGCTGTTGGCGACGATTTGATTCGTCTGCCCATCAACGATCCACACATGTTTCGCCTGTGGGAAAGCGTCGCGCCGCCGCCAGGGCAGATAGGCCAACACTGCCTCACTGGCCTGGGCCACGCGCAAGACGGCGCGATGATTGCCGAAAGCGCTGTCCCAATCGCCATAACCATAGCGGGCAATCCCGCGCGGAATTCGGTCGTATTTGGATGTCATAGAGCCTCATCTCTTCAAAAGGATACAAGTTAAACGGTGAAACCGAGTTTATCATCTACATGGCCCTGGTTGGAAAGCAGGTGAGCGTGGTCTTCCAACCGGCGTCATAAGCTTTCATTCAGAACGTCAAGCGACCTTCCGCGAACCTAACCCCTTGTCAATCACTTCGAGCCACATCCCCTGGTTGGCCGGGGCTTCATACTGCACCTTGGCCGCCGCCTGGACGGTCTGCCAGGCGCGTAGATCGGCAAGGCTGTCGCCGGCGATGGAGCGGTAGTGGTCGAGGTAGGCGGAGGTAAAGGAGCGCAGGTAAAACTCAACCGTGATTTTCCTCAACAGGTTGGGAAGTCCTTCTGGAGGCCGGCCCAACGCGATGGTCAAGGAAGTGCGCGCCACATCGGCGCAGGCGTTCCCCAGCGAGGCGCTCTCCCAATCAATGATCACGGGGCGGTAAGCGCCCTTCTCATCAGTCCCTATCAGCACGTTCAAGGGATGGAAATCGTTGTGACACAGGGTATCGCCGTCCGGCAGGCGTTCAAGCAGGCGTAATACCGCCGCGCGCACTGCTTCGGGCAGTACCTGCGCCTCTTGCACCTGCCTTGCCAGGACATTCTTTTGCCTGGTCGTCCCTTCGGGGGCGTTGGGATAGGTATGCGTGTGAACGGCGGCGTGCAGCCTGGCAAGCAGCGCGGCATATTCCCGCAGCCGGAAGGGGGAGCGCTCCATCAACGCGATCAGGGAAGGCCCATCAATCCGTTCGTAGATGATGCCGGGCCGCCCGTTGACCTCGACAAGGCTGTAGATCTTGGGTGCAGCGATGCCCGCCTGGTAAATGGCGTTCGTGATGACTTCCTCCTGCTGAATCAGGCCGGGCGGAAATCCGGGGCGGAGCAGCTTGAGAATCTGGCCTTCTTCCCAGGCGTAGATTTCGGCGGTTCTTCCCGCGGCGATCGGTTTACTGGAGATTTCCATACATTAAGTCGCTTTTAAGTTTTGTCTGGGATGCGTTAAGAAATACAGATATCTTTGTGCATGCAATATGACGGCTTGGTAAAATGAGTATCCTGGCAAAACCGACAGGTTCCCGGAAAAGCATCGATCAAACGATTGCATATATCTGCGTCATCAGCAAAGACTGCCATCCAGACAGACCAATAGCCTTTTGCCCGGGCGGTATCAACAATTTGTTCCCTCATTTCTTGTGTATCTGCACTTAGCAACCTTTGACGTGCGCGTTCTGCCATATCCCAAGCTTCGCGGCGGTTATTCCATCGGCGATCGCTGGCAGTTGGATTGTTAATAGGGGTTCTGGTTAATCCAGTGAGTTCCAGAGTTTTGGTTGCTATCAATTGTTCATTGGCATTCAAAGCAAGGTTAATTTGAATTACCCCACCCCGCTGATAGCAAAAAACTTGGCTTGTGTTATCACTGTCGGGCCAGTAGTAATCAGATAGGTTGATATCTTGATCGCCTTTGATCGAATTACAATTTGTACAACTTAAGAGAAAATTATCCCAGGCCAAAGCCAAATGGGGATTGGGATTTTTCGGTTTTACGTGTTCCACGGCAAGTGAAGCATCAAGGTGCATTTCACAATAAGAGCAATATTCCCCTAGCTGATCAATAAGGAATTGGCGTGCGTGTGAATATTCTGGAAAAACAATAGGGGTATTATCCAGATTTACAGGGTGTGCGCCGCGGTCAATTGGCCTCATTTTTTGCTCCTCCCCAATCCTGCTGCAATACGCTCCATTTCTAAAAACGCATGATAACCGACATTGTCACTAAATGGAGCGATCAGTTCATCCAGCTTAAGCTTCGCAGCCTCAACTTCATCAGATGGGACGTTTTTTGAATTTTGCAGAATCTGATAGTAGGTTTGGGCAGCCTCATACATGCGCTGATAACGCTCGCCACGCTGTGGGAGTGATACTCCCATAAGTGTTTCGGCGATATCTTCGATGCTTTTATTAACATACTCTCCCGCCAATCTCTCGTCTAAAATGAGCAGCTCGCCAGGTCGAAGCGATTGAATGATGAATGGAGAATGGGTCGAGGCAAAAAACTGAATTTTTGGAAAAGTACGACGCAGATCTTCGATAACTTCGCGCTGCCATTTCGGATGCAAGTGCAAATCAATTTCATCAATCAAAATAATTCCAGGTGTTAAGCTCGTTGCACTGCTGCCAAAATCGGGATTCAGCGTAGCGGACCGGTATGCTATATCAGCGACCATTCCGACCATATTTCGAACGCCATCTGATAAGAAATGATAGGGAAGAAGTTGACCTGTTGGGGATTGAACGATTAGGGATTCTTGATCAAAGTCATATTCCAGTGTGTAACCTTCTCCCAGACACTCCGAAACAGCTCTTTTAACCGCATCTAATTGATCACTTGGCTTCTTCTTAGTAGCAATAGCAAGTTGGCGTTGGCGCATCCACTTAACAAGCATTTTTTCATTAGATTGTGGGTCTAATGCATCAACATAACCGTCCATACGAGATCCAGGATGTATTTGTTCGTCGCCTCTCTCCTTTTTTTGGAGCCATAGTCGTCCAGTGCCATAATAGCCAAGAACCGGTAATATAACATCTTTGCCTTGCTGCACTTTTGTTTGTAAATCTTTAGAGATGGATGCAAGTTCATCTGCCCCTGAGCGAGTGGTTCGTCCATCCTTACCATTCAAGGTTCTTTCCCAGGTAATAGCCTGTTCGTTGATGATCCCAGGAGATTTGATCGAAACTGGGTACTGGGGTTCAATATAAAAGGCGCCGCTGCGTTCATACCTGACTAAACGTGCATCACCAGAGCGGATATGCCGAGGTTTGATTTCGTTGAAGCTTAGAAAAAGGGATCCAATAGCAATATCTAATGCATCAAGAATAGCCGTTTTGCCGCTACCATTATCGCCGATCAACACATTAAATTGGTTAGCAAAACTGAACTCTCTTTCAGCAAAGCCTCGAAAATTTCTAATGGCCAAAGAATGTATTTTCATACCAATTCTCCTAATAAAATTATACAATGCGTTGGTACGGTTCACAAGTAAGTTTTTGCACGTTTACAAATCAGCAGTGTAGGCAGCCTGCTCTCTTCTCAATTCGGGGTAGAACAAGGATATCGATATTTTCAGCCCAATCCACCGGATGCGATCAGAACAAAACGGCAGAAACGATAGAGGAGTATATCATGCCCTTCAGACCTTGATCGGCAAGTCCGCTCTTCCTCTGCCCTGTGAGCAGATACGGTAGAAATTATAACAACTCAATAGCAAGAGAATACACGCTTGACGTTTAGCGTCTTGCGTTATAAAATAAGATTGTGATAAAAACTTTCAAGAGCGACGAAACTGAGAAAATCTATCACCGCCAGCGTTCGCGGAAATATCCGCCTGATATTCAGCAAGTTGCTCTGCGGAA
>CAIQJJ010000342.1 GCA_903872065.1 uncultured Anaerolineales bacterium
GAGACCTCTTCCCCCGCGCGCCAGCGCCTTGCCAGGTCGCTTTGCCACCACTGTTCCTCTTCATAGCCGCCGGCGGCCATGAAACAGGCGTATTCGGCGTTGGTCACCGGCCATTGGCCGATGGCAAAGGCCGGCAGTTCGACGGTATGCCGCGGCCGTTCGTCGTCAGCAGCAGAGGGATCGTTCTCACTGCCGATGGGGTAGCTCCCGGCGGGGACGGCAACCAGGCGCGGCGCAATCACCCGGACGCCGTGGACTTCGGCCGGCGGAAAGCGCGGGTCGCCGATCTTGCCCAGGATCAGGCCGGCCTGCAGACGGGCGCGCAGGTGCACCTGAGGGTTGTAGAGTTCGGCCAGCAGGTCGGCGCGCAGGCGTCCCACCAGGTCGCCCTGCGAGTTAAGGACAATGCCCGATTCGTCCAAGCAGCGCCCGGCCAGGGCGGCGGAATGCGGGCGGATGGCCTCGATCAGGCGGGCGGGGTCGCCGGACAGTCCGCAGGCCAGGATGGTCGTCACTTCCCAGCCGCTGCCGGGCGGCTCCGGCAGGGCGTCCCACGGCCCAACCGGGGTTGCGGGCATCTCGGCGGCCAGGCGCGGCGCTTGCCACAGGCGGGACAGGTCTTCGCCGGCTTCGAAGCGCCGCAGCAGTTCGCGCCCCGCGAAGTATTCGTGCAGCAGTTGGTGCTGGAAGCGGATTTCGCCCTCCATCTGCGGGTCCAGGATGCGCGCCCCCCTGGCAAAGGGGAACAGTTCCTCCGGATCGACGGCGTAGGTTTTGCCCTTGTACCTGGCGGTCCGCGGCGTCATTTGGGCGGCCAGTTCGGCGGAGACCACCGTGCCGGCCCGGCTCTCCTGCAGGGCAAACGCCAGGCTGCCCAGGGCGCTGGCGCGCACTTCGACCGGGGTATCGGCGCGATCGTTTTCGG
Source organism: uncultured Anaerolineales bacterium (assembly GCA_903872065.1). Classification (GTDB taxonomy): domain Bacteria; phylum Chloroflexota; class Anaerolineae; order Anaerolineales; family UBA4823; genus CAIQJJ01. The sequence goes on from CAIQJJ010000342.1 coordinate 926, forward strand.
GGTGAAAGATTTTTTCGCGGGCGATCAAGGCGTTGGCAAACCAGGCAAACAGTTCGCTGCGGCTGCCCAGCCCGGCCCCTTTTTCGCGGTAATAATGCGCCAGCATGTTCAGGTGCAGCGGGTTTTGCGCCAGGTCCTGGATGCGGCGGCGTTCGTCGGAGGAGGCCTTTTGCAGCGCCTCCAGCAGCCCGTCCGCGCCGCTGCGGCGGAGATAGGCGGCGATGCGCGCATCGTCCAGCGGGCGGACGATGACGCGCGGCACGTCCAGGTGGCCGCTGTAATCCTTTTCGCGCCCGCTGAAGACCACCTGGTTTATCCCGGAGCATTCTTCGACAAAAACCTGCCAGTCTTTGAGGCGCTGCGTCAGGCGCTCATCGCGCGGCAGTTCGTTGACGCCGTCCAGCAAGAGCAAGACCTGCCCGGCGGCCAGGGCGTCGGCGAAAGAGAAAGAATCCCCGGCGCGCTGGCGCCAGGTTTTCTCCAGAAAGCTGAACGGCGTCTCGTCGTGCTGCTGGCTCAAGCGCACAAACAGGGGGATGCGCTGGCGGGGGTCTTGCAGGCAGGCGATGGCCTGGTCATAGGCGATCTTTTGCAGGGTGGTGGTTTTGCCGCAGCCGGGCTCACCCAGGATGATCAGCGCCTCGTGGCGGGTGAGCGCCTCGGTGATGTTCTCCAACTCTTCGGTGACCAACTGCGCTTCAGGGCCTGAGCCGGGCGGCGGCTGGCGCACCGCCAGGTAGGCCAGGGGGATATCGCACCCGCTGCTGACGCGCCGGTCAACGCCCGCCTTCAGGGGGATGAAATTGGTCGCCCATTCCAGGTAATCTTTGTGCAGGGTCAGGGAGAGCAGGTAGGAGCGCAGGCTGCGCTTGCCGGCCAGGGCGTGTTCGGCGCGGGGTTGGAAGATCAGCGCCTGGCCGTCCCATTCGGCGCGCCGTCCGCCGTCCGCAGCGGCGCTCAGGGGCGCGCCGGCGCGGTGAAATTCGAGCATCTTCTGGATGAGGCGTTCGACATCCTCGCCAGAGAAGCCGTAAGTGATATGCTGATCGCCGCCGATGAAGTCGGCGCAGTGCACGCCGCCGCTGATCGTGTAGTTCGGGGCGGGATGGATGGACACATCCCGCGCCTGCGCGATCTGGACCGCGCCATCTCTGGCCTGTTGGTGGATTTTTCCCTGGTTGTTGGTCGTTTCGGACATGGTTTCTCTCCCCTGGGTGGGTTTGAGTGAAGGCAGAAGGCAGAAGGAAGAGGCGCTTCGACAAGCTCAGCGCGCCTTGCGTTCGAGGCATCCAGGCATCCTGAGCTTGTCGAAGGATGGTCGAAGGAAGGCAGAAGCGCTTCGACAAGCTCAGCGCGCCTGAAGGACAAGCCCAGTGCGCCTGCTGAATCATAGTATAGCATACCTCGCCGGCGGATTTTAACTTTTTCTTGACGCCTTTGGGAGGTTCTTTGTCAAAAATTTAATCGCCGCCCAGGTATGCTTTCAATCGGCCGGGTTCGCGAGGTTATCTCGCGGAGCAGCCCTGGCTTATTTTCGTCCCAGGAGACTTGTTGTATGTCTGATCAAGAACCGCCCAAGCGCTTCAAGCGTTTGAACTTGCTTTCGTTGAGCATTCCGATCAGTATTTTAATCGCCGCTGCGGCTCTCTCGCTGCAGCCGGTGGTGCGCCAGGCGTTGATCGGGATCATGGTGATCTGGTTTGGCGTGGAGGCCATGACCGGTTTTGAGTGGTGGCAGTAAATCTTCTCGGTGTTCCGCGGACTTGAGGAGGTCGAGGCAGAGAACTGTCTAACGGATTTTCAGAACTGATTGAACGGATTGCCTATCGCGGCGCAGCATTCTGTCATCGAGCGCCTCCTCCGTTCAATCCGCTCTTGAAATCTGTTGACAGTACGAATTTTTTTTCTTAGTCTTCTTATTCGTGAAAATTCGCGTTATTCGTGGTTAATCTTTGCGAACCTGACGAAAATAGACCGGTCGGGCGCTTGTAGTGGCGACTTCAGTCGCTAACCTTGCCCATAACGGCTGAAGCCGTCACTACGAAAGCGTCTTTTTTCATCCTTTGGGGTGTTGCCTAAACA
>CAIQJJ010000343.1 GCA_903872065.1 uncultured Anaerolineales bacterium
ACCCTTGCCGCAAATTAAATAAGTTTTATAATCATTAATTATCCAAACGATTAAGTATATTATCCAGAGAAGATAATGGACAAAACACCCGACGACAATTTACAACAGACCATTGATCAGTTTTGGGAGGTGGTGCCAGGTGTGTGGAATGTCATCCGCAGCCACCTGCGCGCCATCGCCTCCGAACAATTCGACATCAGCGTAGAACAATTTCATGTCCTGCGGCACATCCGCAAAGGCCTGACCTCCGTCAAAGACATTGCCGAGGCGCGCCAGATCAGCCGCCCGGCCATCAGCCAGGTCGCCGATGCGCTGGTGGAAAAAGGCCTGATCACCCGCCGCCAGGAGGCCGGCGACCGGCGCTTTGTTCACCTGGCGCTCACCCCCCAAGGAGAGCATCTGCTCACCCGGGTTTTTCAGCAAAACCGCGCCTGGATGGTAGAGAAAATGGCAAGTCTCAGCGCAGAAGACCTGGAGTCCATCACCCAGGGCCTGGCGCGCCTGAAAATCGCCTTCGATACCCCTGGCGAGAAAAGCACCGATCATTCCAGCCACACTGAACGGTAATCCTTATGAAACACATCCAAAAACTCTTACCCTTTCTAAAACCCTATTGGGAGTTAGCGGTCATTTCGCTCGCCCTGTTGGCAACCGTTTTATTGATTGACCTCTCCATCCCCCGCTTGATCCAGCGCATCATCGATCAGGGCGTCAACCAGCAAAACATGAGCGTGGTCTTGCAAACCTCCGCCATCATGATTGGCCTGTCGCTGCTGCAATTTCTGCTGGCCGTATGGAACAACGTCTTCTCGATCCGCGTCGGCGAGGGCATCGCCCGCGATCTGCGCGAAGCCTTGTTTGTCAAAATTCAGTCGTTCTCCTATGGCAACATAGACCGCTTTACCACCGGACGCTTGATGGTCAGGCTGTCCAGCGACACCGGCGCGGTGCAGCGCGTCTTCCAGATCTCGCTGCGCATCGGCACCCGCGCCCCCCTGCTCATGATCGGCAGCCTGATCTTGATGTTCAACACCAATCCCAACCTGGCGCTTACCATGCTGCCTCTCTTGCTGGTCACCTCAGTCATCATCGTCTTCTTCAGCATCAGGATGGAGCCTCTCTTCTTGAGTGTGCAGCAAAAGCTGGATCGGCTGAACACCGTCTTGCAAGAGAATATCGCCGGGGCGCGCCTGGTGAAAGCCTTCGTGCGCGCCGAACACGAAAATCGGCGCTTCGCCGCCGCCAACGAAGACCTCACCGAACGTAATGTGAAGGTCATGACCTTCATGTCCACCATGTCGCCCGTGCTGACCTTCTTTGTCAACATCGGCATTGTGCTGGTCGTCTACGCCGGCGGCCTGCGGGTGATCCAGGGCAGCATGACCGACGGACAGATCATCGCCTTCGTCAACTATCTTTCGACCACCATGGGCCCGCTGCTGATGATGACCATGCTTGCCAACACCTGGGCCAATGGCATCGCCTCGGCGCAGCGCGTCAACGAAGTATTGGAAGCGCAGCCCGAAGTGCAAGACATCCCCGACGCGCGCCCCTTGCCCGAAAGCGCCCGGCCCAGGCTGGTGTTCAAAAATGTCTCTTTTCACTACAACGGCTCCAGCGATTACACCGTGCTGGATAAGATCAATCTGACGGCTGAACCCGGCCAGACGGTCGCCATCCTGGGCGCAACCGGCGCCGGCAAATCCTCTCTGATCAATCTGATCCCGCGCTTATACGACCCCACCTCAGGCCGCGTCGAAATTGACGGCGTGGACATCCGCACCGTTCAACAAGATTCGCTGCTGGCGCATGTCGGCATCGTCCCGCAAGAAACCATCTTGTTCTCCGGCAGCGTGCGCGACAACATTCGCTATGGCAAACCCGGCGCCAGCGACGAGGAGGTGGAGGCCGCCGCACGGACTGCCCAGGCGCATGACTTCATCCTCCAACTGCCGCAAGGCTATGATACCCATGTCGAAGAGCGCGGCGTCAACCTGTCGGGCGGGCAGAAACAGCGCTTCGCCATCGCCCGCGCCATCATTCTCAAGCCCAAGATTCTCATCCTGGACGACAGCACCAGTTCGGTGGATGTGGAGACCGAGACCAAGCTTCAA
>CAIQJJ010000344.1 GCA_903872065.1 uncultured Anaerolineales bacterium
CCCTGGAAGATTTCATCCAGGGTAGAAATCAGCAGGCTTTTGCCAAAACGCCGCGGGCGCGAAAGAAAATAAACACCCGCCGGATAGCGGATCAATTCATATAGATAGCGCGTCTTATCCACGTACAGAAAACCGCCCTGGATAATTTTGCGGAAGGTTTGAATGCCAATCGGCAGAGGCTTGAGTTCCATAAAGAGTTCACCGTCCTCGGAAAACGAAAAGGTCTCTCAATAAGAAGATTCTATCCTACCAGGTATTTCTCGACAAGCCGCGCGTAAAAGCTATTGCTGGTACGCTCGGTCATTGGGGCATAACCAGGCCAAAATGATGCAGCCCATCCAGCACTCCCCAGGCATTGGGAAAAGGACTATGATAGTGCCAGGGCTGGACAGCGATGCATTTCAACTCATCCAGCGCGTTCGATGGGGTAACACCCTGAAGCCCAATCTCGAACATCTGGCGATCATTAATCGCATCCAGGTTCCAGTTTCCATTCGCCTGAGCCGCATAGCGTTTCCCAAGTTCGTTGTGTGAGTCATTGCAGTCATACACATCTGTCCCTACACTGCCGCAAATGTAATCTGGCTGCGGCAGGCGGCCCTGCCGGATCAGCGGTTCGATGGCAGCCAGGCTGCGCCCGGAAACCAGGGCCAGGATTACCTGCCGGCGCGAGCTTTCGACCAGCGATTTGAGAGCTGCCTCGCCAGCTTCATCGCCCAGCAGCGTCCCATCAAGGTCTGCTGCCAACAAAAAGGGGGTATTTTGCGCGAACCATTGCTGCATGGGATTATTGTAACCCAATTGCGAATGATTGTGCTGAATGCTGCCCAGCAACATCTAAAATTGCTCCTTATTTCATAGCTTGACTCACAGAACGTATGGTCTATAATTAGAAACATTGGAGAAATATCATGAAATATTTAGGCCCCCTGATCGTCGTCGAAGAGATTGCCGCGGCCCGCAAGTTTTACGAGGAACTGCTGGGCCAACGTGTGCAATTGGATTTTGGCGTCAATGTCAGTTTTGAAGGCAATTTAGCCATTCATCAAAAGGCGCATTTTCAATCGCTGATCGGCGATCAACTCCCCATCACCCGCAAACCCCACAATTTCGAGCTGTACTTTGAAACCGAAGACCTGGCGCAGGCCGATCAGCGGCTTAAGGAAGCGGGGGTTCGCTATATCCACGAAACCTGCGAGCAGCCGTGGGGCCAGCGGGTAATGCGGGTGTATGATCCAGATGATCACATCGTCGAAATCGGTGAGACGATGGAGGCGGTTTGCGTTCGCTATCATCAGCAGGGCCTGACGGCGGAACAGATCAGCCAGCGCACCGGGATGCCGGCGGCGTTTGTTCAGCAGGCCGTCCAGGCGCAAAACAGGCCGCCTGAAACCATCCGCAAGCTCAGCGGCGCTAACATGGATATTGACCTGGCCACACCCGTTGACCAGATTTCCTGGAAACAGGATGCATGCCCCTGGAATGCCGCCGAAGATCGAAGCGCACACCGCTGCGCGGTGAAAAACATTTCCCTTTGCCCGTATTTCCGCGGCGTGGAATACATGGACACGCTGCTGTGCAATTATCCGCAGGAAAACACCCAATGAACACTTCCCTGACCTGGCTGCTGGAATACCCCTCGCCGGATGTGCGTTACCTGGCCTTGCGAGATATCCTGCAGCGGCCGCCAGATGATCCTGAGCTGCTCGCCGCCCGCCGGGCCGCTCACACCTCCGGGCCAATTGCTGCAATCCTGGACGCCATGGCTCCCGAGGGATTCTGGGTGCAGCCCGGCCCTGGCTACAACCCAAAGTACCGCTCAACGGTATGGTCGGTCATTTTGCTGGCTCAATTGGGAGCTTCCACCCTGGAGGATGAACGGATCGGCCGCGCCTGCTCCTACCTGTTGGATCACAGCCTGGCCGGCGGCGGGCAGTTCAGCGAGTCCGGCGCGCCCTCGGGAACCGCGGATTGCCTGCAAGGCAACCTGTGTTGGGCGCTAACCGCCCTGGGCTGCGGCGATCCACGCCTGGAGAAAGCCTTCGAATGGATGGCGCGCAGCGTCACCGGGGAGGGGGTTGCGCCGATGGGAGAGAAGAACGCGCCGCTGCGCTATTACGCCGCGAAATGCGGGCCGGGCTTCGCTTGCGGGGCGAACAACAAGCTGCCCTGCGCCTGGGGCGCGGCCAAGGTGATGTTGGCCTTCGGCTGCCTGCCGGCGAGGCAGCGCACCCCGCTGATCGAGCACGCCATTGCCCAGGGGGTGGATTTCCTCCTCGGCGTGGATCCTGCTGAGGCGGCTTATCCCACTGGTTGGGGAAGCAAACCCAGTTCGAACTGGTGGAAATTCGGATTCCCGGTGTTCTATGTGACGGATATCCTTCAAGTTGTCGAAGGCTTGGTCAAGCTGGGGTATGCCGCCGATGCGCGCCTGTCAAAAGCCCTGGCGCTCGTTGGCGCAAAAGCCGACCCAACCGGCCGTTGGCCGCTGGAATATGATTACACCGATAAAACCTGGGTGGATTTTGGCGCTAAGAAGCAGCCCAACCCCTGGGTCACTTTGCGAGCCTTGCGGATGCTCAAGACCGCTGCCGAACAAACTGGAGGAGACCATGTACGTGGGGCAAGAAGCACGTGCTGAAGCGGATCAAGGATGTGACCCCATGGCCGAATTACCCGAAATCTACCGGATAGCCCAACAAATGCAGGCCGCTTTGCCCGGCAAGACTTTTGCTAACTTTGAGATCATCCAACCCAAGTGCCTGAACCTCGAACCCGAAGCATTCGTCGCCAACCTGAGGGGCGCAACCATCCAAAAAATCAAAACCGGCAGCACGAGCAATTTTATATGCCCGAACTGCCAGGCGCGATAAGACATACCCAAAATGGAAAAATAATGAACCAGGAGAAAAGAACGTGGCTCAATTTTTCGTCAAAGACCTGCTGGATCAGTACCAACGCACTTTCCAGATGATCCGTGAAGAAATTGAACGCTTCAGCCCAGAGCGTCGTCGCTCAACTCTCCGCCCTTGATGACGCCGCCCTTGCCCAACCCTCGCCCGACGATGACGCCGTCACCTTGCTCGGCCATTACATCTATGCTTTGCGCCATACCGTCCACCATCATGGCGAGTTGGCCACCTTGTCTGTCTATCACGGCAACCCCGGTGGAAGCTGGGCATGAAAGAAATTGACAGCCTCGATTGGCTGATGGAAAACGCCGGGCCGATCATTCGCTGGCGGACGGCAAATGAGCTGGCGCCGGAGATTCTCCCCTTCCAGAGAGCATCTCTGGCCGGTGAGCTGCTCGCAGCCCCGCTCGTTCAAGAGTGGTTGGGCCGCCTGAGCCTGGAGAATTTCCCTGCCCCGTTGGATTCTCTCGATGCGCGCGCTTTAGGCTGGCTGGGCGGCAAAGTACACGGCAGTAAAGCGGAGTGCCTCGAAAACGTCCTCGGCAAATTGAGCGAATTCGGCCTGCGCGCCGGCATGGCTGAACTCGATGCGCGCATGCTGCCGCTCATGCGTATCTTTCGCTGGCGTATGGACTGGCAATCGGATGTCGCCTACCAAAACGCCTGGGAAACTCTGGTGAAGAGCGTCTTTGCCTGGGGGCTGCTGCGCATGGGTTATTTGCCCGACGAGCCGATGAAAGCCTGGCTGCTTAGCCATTTGCAGGTTTGCCACAAGATCGCCCGCGACCGGGTATACGACATTTACGCTGACGAAGCTGACCTGGTCGGTCTGCCCAAGGCCTGGCGCGGCAAACCGATCCTCAAGCAAGAAGTGATGGCGAACTATTGGCTGCCTTACATCCATGACCTGTATGTTTTTGCCAATCTTCCGGCTGCGCTGCTCGACGACAGCCGCCGCCAAATGATCCGCGATCTCGTAGAGTACATTCTCGACCCACGCTTTCAAGCGCTGCGCGAAGGCTACGGCTACGCCTGGATCAAAGAACGGCGCACTTGTTACGGATGGGGCTGGAGTCCCCACCTGAAGGATGACGCCACCCTCGTGCAGCGGCTCGAATTGATGGCGCACTTCCCTCGAGCCAGGCAGTCCCCCTGGTTTCAAGAATCCCTGCAAGCTCTGGAAGGTTTCCGCACCCCTGAAGGGCGCTGCCGCTTCCCGGTCAGGTATCTTCGCGAAGCCGAGGGCTATTATGTTTCTGGCAATGGCATGGGACTGGGAGAAAATCGTCGCAAGCTGCTCAACGTCGAAGTTGAGTCGACCTTCCGCATGCTCAAAATTCAGACTTACGCCTGATTTCCCGAATTATTCTCCAAAGACCATCTGGCGCGCAAAATGCTCACTCTGTCGTTGATTTGCAGTCGTTGGGGCAGCCATGACCAGCTTTTCCAGCGCCAGCAAATTCACCGGGCGCAGCGCCACTCGTCCCAGGCGGCTGCGGGTGAGCGGGTGGGCGATCTCGATGCGGGCCTCACGCGCTTCGGCGGCAAGGGTTGGGTACAGAATGGTCGCCACACCGCCCTCACCCTGGCTAAAAGCATACAGCGCCAACTGGTAGAGCATGTCGCGCGGCAGGTCTTCGACCCACAGGTCGCGGTACTTGGCATCCAGCAGGGCGATGACCTGGCTGCCTTGCTGGATGGCGAAATCGGGGCGCGGCATGGGGGAACGCCGGCGGCGAGGGTTGTGCTGCGGATCGTAGAACATCATGCCGCGCAGTTGATGCTCGCTGTGTACCTGATAACCCGGCAAGTTTTCGCTCAAAAAGCGGGTCAACAAGGCCTGGAAGAAACGGTTCATGTCGAACAGGAAACCGGGCAGGCGGGCGGTTTCTGCCTGGGGATCGAGCGAAATCCCTTGCGATGCCAGCAGGATTTCGAGCAGGGTCAGAGACGGGCGGTAGGCAAATGTCAGGCGGGTGGTCAGGCTTTCGGCGCGGGCCAGGGTCTCGGCGCTCAAAGGGATAGCAGATACCGAGGGTTCGAGAATCCCTGCCAGCCGCCGCGCCTGCGTTCGCAGCGTCAGGTCATCTGCAAGACGGGCCGCCAGTCGCAAGCCGGCCAGGAGGGCCTGGTTCAATGTGTTGTCTTCCAAACGCTGGTAATGTACGCAAGGCAGCGCGGCTTCAAGCAGACCCCCACGCTGCGCCAGGGTCTGAAAATCCACCCGGCCGCGCGGCGAGGCCAGGGTTTCGGCCAGCCGTTCATAGCGACGGTGCAGACCGCGCTCGATTAACTCTTGCGCTTCGCTGAGTAACTGCCAGATGAGCACATCTTGAAAGCGGGTGGTTTCCAGGCCGAAATCGAGCGGGGTGAGCAGGTCGAGGCGGCGCAGATGATAGGCGTAACGCATCAGGTTGAGCAGCGGCAGACCTTCCAGCTTGGGGCGGATGACGATTTCCAGCGAACCGAGCCGCAGCGCGCCAACGTACTGCCGGGCGCTCACCCGCAAGCCAGCCGCCAATTCCAGGATATCCAACTTACCTTCCTGGGTGATGCGTTCGGCGGCGCGGCGCACGGATGGCTCCGCGTCGAGGGCGCGACCCCACAGGGGATGGCCGGGCCTGGGGGCGCAGGTCTCCCATTCAGCCAGGGTCAGGCGCAGCGGCTCAAGAGGCGTCATTGTCGGTTTCGCCGCTCACATCTGTGGGCGAAGGAGTATTCCCATCGGTTACAATCTCTGGGGAGGGGGCCAGCAGCGCCTGGAGCAGTTCATCCTGCCGGGCGGGGTCGAACAGTTCGATGCGAAAGCGCTGTTTGGGGCGATCCACCAACGCGCCGAGAATTTTCTCCAGGGCGTCGTAGTCCTCGTAGCAATATTCTTCCAGCAGGGGCAGGATGTCCTCTTGCAGGATGCGGACAAAATGGCCGAAATCGCTCACCGGTCTGCCATTTTCCATGAAAAATGCGTGACCGATCTGTAAATTGCGGGCGTCGCGCCCGATGTTTTCCACAATGCGCCGGTTGAGCGCGGCCAGCCACGCGCCCAATGGCAATGGGCCGGCCAGGATAACATTCAGCAGCGCGGGATCAGGCAGCAGCTCGATAAACCCAAAGCGACGGCGCAGGGCAGTATCGAGCAGGGCAATCGAGCGGTCGGCGGTGTTCATCGTGCCGACGATGTAGACATTGGCTGGAACCTGGAAGGGCTGGCCGGAAACCGGCAGCAGCACGAACTGGCCGCGTTTGTCTTTTTCGAGCAAGGTAATCAACTCGCCAAAGATGCGCGGGATGTCGCCGCGGTTGATCTCATCCACGATCAGGTAGAACTTGCGCCCTGGCTGTCGGGCAGCATCCTGACACAGGCGTTTGAAGATGCCATCCACCAGGCGGAAGGCGGGCTGATCGTGAAGAATGACCGGGCGATAGCCTTCGAGAAAATCTTCGTAGCCGTAGGAAGGGTGGAAGGTACAGCTACGCACCCGTCCTGGCGTCTCGGCGCTGCCAATGATTTCGGCCTGTTGGCTTGGGGAAAGGTTTTCGAAGGGCTGGCCGAACTCGGCCGCGCCCAGTTGGTGGGCAGTTTGCAATGCCCAGTAGGTCTTGCCGGTTCCGGGCGGGCCGTAGAGGATCACCTGGTGTTTGCGTTCGAGCACATCCTGAATGCGCGCAACGATACCGCTCAATCTGACAATGCCGGGCGCGGGGAGCGGAATAAGCGGTGGGGGAGGCGCTAATTGCAGGCGGCGTTCAATGTCGAGCAGGTTGGCAGTTTTTCTAAGTTCCGAGACGGCCGATTGCAAGCCTTCGGTTTCGGGCAATTTCCAGGTTTCTGGCGAGAGCCACTCCACCGGGCGATGATGAGACAAATCGGTCAATGGATCGTGATTGTACCCACCAACAACGCGCCCAATACCCAAGATATCTACCCCATCTGCTGCCAATACCAGGTCGCCTGGTTGGATGGTGGCAACGAAGTTGAATATCTTTTGGGTCGCTTGCCCCGCAACCTGGGGCGTGTTTGGATAATAGCGCTCCGCAACCAAAGTCCGCAGTTTATCCTTATCTTCCTGGTTGTATCTGACCCAGGATAGTTCACCAACATCTCCCCAACCCAACGCGACAAAGCTTTGGTCACGAAACGTATCCCAATAATTCGTATTGGCAGGCCCCATTCGTACACCGATGCGCCAATAACGGTAGGGACGGCCGCCATGCAAACGGTTTAGCAATATCGCCAGATGGTTGATCGGCATACCCAACTCCTGGCTGATGGCCACATAACGCCCGGCGACAAGGTAACGCCCTTCTCCAACAGGTGGGGTTTGAAGCAGCTTGATCAGGTGGAAACGCTGGTAATCGGGGTTATGATAATCATCCAACTTGTCTGGGAAGAGCAGGCTGAAGTATTTATGTCCCCAGGCAGTGTCGCTGACATCAGGGGCCAGGCGGTCGAGATCAGCTTGCAGGCGGGCATAGTCGGCGTCGTTGGCATTCGAAGGCAGAGACTCGAGCAGCTTGACGCCGTCTAGCAGTTGCTGCCGGTTGCGACGGGCAAGCTGGATGGCTTCCGTTACGGAGAGAATCTGCTGCTTTTGTGGCGAACCAGTAATCCATTGGCCGGTTTCGCGACGGCGGAACAGACCGAACTTGAGGGCGCTGCCGCCGGCAATGCTGCCAAAACGAACAGGGAACTCAGCATCGTTTTTGAATTCCAGCCAGTAAGTCATGCTATCGCGGTTGCTGCTGTTGTGCATGGTTTCGAGCAGTTCCTCGCCATCCAGGCTGCTCAACCGGTCCGGGCCAAATCTCTGGCGAAAGAGGCGATAGAAGTCTTTCAGTCTATCAAGGGGAAGTAGTTCGCCGGAAGCGAGTAGTTGATCGCGTAGGGTAATTATTTGGGTAGAGATAGCGAGGTCAAGATGCATATTGGAAATCCTTTATTGATTGATGTAACAGGTACAGTTATGCTTTACACCGAAATCAGGACGATCAATCCGAAAATATCACCGAGCAAGTGCGCCAGCCACACGACCCACAGGTTGCTGCGCCGGGCAAAAATCATCCCATACAGGATAGAGTCAACCACGATCAGGCCAATATCTACCGCGACGACCATCACTGGCCCTGGAGCAAAGTGAGCCAGGCCAAATAAGAGCGACGCCACCCCAATGGCCGCTGGCGCGCCGAGAAATGCGGCCAGCCGGCCCTGGATCAGCGTGCGGTAGGTCATTTCCTCGCCCAGGAGCGAAAAGGCTAAGAGAGGCAGCAGCATCCCCCAACCAATGCCCTGCCCAAAAGGTAGGCGCGCTTGAACATGCGCCAGGTATTCTGGAAAATACGTTTTTGCCCACAGCGCCGTCGCTGGCTGCATCACGAAAGCAAGCAGGATAAATAAAATCCAGTTGGCGCGCAAATCTGCCCAGAAAGTGTTCAGCCTGAAACCCAGGTCGCCCCAGGCGCGTTTGCGCAGGCGGCGCTCAACCAGCAAGTAGACGACCGGGATGAGTGCGAACAGCGTCTTGGCGGCAGGGATGAACCACATCCCCAGCAGAGTAATGGCGGTGACGAGGACGGTTTCGAGCAGGATAGATTTTGTCTTCATGACGTCTCCTTAATTGAAAATCATTTTTGCGACCATACATAATGAGGGCGAGTGACCAGGTTGGGATGTATCGTAGGAAGATGAGTTTTTGCAGCAAGGAAGGGTAGCGTCATGCAAGATGTCCAAAGAGATAGTCCGCCTGCCAGACGGCGGCTGTCGCCCCGCTAAAACACCACCTGTGGCTTTGACGGCATATCAAATATCTCTGTCGGAAGTTGGGAGTCCTTTTCTGTCGTCATTCGACAGGCTTGTGTCTTGAATTGCATCGGCGAAGTCTTTGAACAGTGGTTGGTTTTCTTGCGCCATACGTTGCTCCAAAATCTTTTTATTATTCCACCTTCAACCCCAACTACCGCGCGGCTTCCTTCATCGCCTTGAGAGTGGGATCATTTTCTTCCAGGCCCTGGCCGGGCTGGGTGTCGAATTCCAGGTCAACCTTCAGGCGCAGGCTCTTCAGGTTCATGCGGGCGGCCGGCGAGATGAAACAGCGGAAGATTTCAGACCAGTTATCCAATGAGACGCTGCCCTGGATGTGAATATGCTCCCGGTGTTGGCCGGCGGTGTGGACTTACCATCGCCAGGCATGGGGTTCGATCAGACGGGGGCAGGTGGAGGGCATAGACGTTACATTTGCTCCAGGATTTGGCGCAGGGGTTGCAGGGCGAGGTGGTTGAAATCCCAAACGCCGGATAGGGCAGCCTTGCCCTGGTCTTTATCCGGTTCTTCGAAGGTGGATAGAAACGCATGCACGCGGGCTTTGCCGAGGCGATGCAGAGGCGGCGGGTTGCGCTGACCCTTGGCTGCCCCAAGCTGATCGGCGGCCTGCTGGATGAAGTCCAGGGATGGAGTGTGCAGCGGGTCTTGCTGGACGGTTTGGATCAGCAGTTCTTCTAAAGCCCCGGTTTGGTTGGGGCCGGGCATAATTATGACGGCCACTCGGGGAGTGGTATTCTGGCTGAACTGCCATGCGCCATTGGGACTGGGAAGGTGATGCGCATCCAGGGCATCGGTTACCGATTGCAAGGCCGCTTGAGGATTGTCATCGGCATCGCGGACGATGACCAGGCTGGCAATGTGTTGATTAAGAAATTTCTCGTCGTTGACGATCGCGCCAAGATTGTCCCGCAGCAGGTTTTTTCCGGCCAGGGGCAAAACTTGAATATCATGGATATGAAGTACTTGCAGCCAGGCGGTGAAAAAATCGCGTTCGTGGTTGCCTTCCACGAGCAGAATTTTGGGTTGTGTGAGTTTGATTTTGCTCATGGTATGGCGCTACCTGACCTCGATTTCCGCATCAATGGCTGCCGCTAAGGTTTTGGCGGAATAGTCCACCACACGCGTACCATCTTGCAAACGATCCAACCGGTAAAGTCGCAAATCATCCTGGCTCTGGTTTGCCTGGACATATTCAGAAGCAGCCTGGATACACTCATCGCTGTGAGTGGCAGCGAAAACCTGGACGTTAAGCTGCCGGGCAATTTCAAAAATC
>CAIQJJ010000345.1 GCA_903872065.1 uncultured Anaerolineales bacterium
CGTGCTTTCTATACCGGCTCTTCAGAACTGGTCTCCTTCTTCGCTCAATGGGGAAATACCATCATGCAGCGCCCCGAAATCCCGGCCTTCCAGTATTTTCGCGGCGTTTTGTGGATGGTGTGCCTGATCCCGTTATTCAAGGGCTTTTCCGGTAAACGCGCCGAACTGGTACTCCTTTCTGCCCTGGCGCTGGCGCTCCTGCCGACCCTGCAGTTAGCCTTTGCCAACCCGCTCATGCCGCCAGGGGTGAGTCTGGGTCACTTTTGGGAAGTCTCCATCTCAACTGGAATCTTCGGCGCCCTGTGCGCCTGGTTTACGCCGAAGGTGGCAAATCAGAAGGGATAGCCTGTCCACTTGACCAGGCCCGATCTTAGCCGTCTGACCAAATCGAACCCCTCCCTTGGCGGGGGGCGACTTTTCTCCCGATAGGATATGATGAGGTGGACAGTAGGAATTTGAACCAATCCTTACCGCCCAAATCCAGTCAAGCAAGACGCTCATGCAAACAACTTTTCAACATCTTCCGCTGTCACATCATCAAAAAGGAGAACTTATGACAACCGCAACCCCCCAACCCCTGACCCCCAAACCGTTTCGCTGGCGACTGTGGCTCATTCTGGTCGTTGCCGCGCTCATCACTGTGATCATGGTGACACCCTACTCTCTGACGCTGTCGGCGCCCGCCCTGGCGAACTCGCCGGTGCCACTGCCTGTGCTGCTAGCGGCTCAGTGGCTCCAGGCGGCCATCCTGTTTGGCGTTGTCGCTGCGCTCGGTCTTCTCGTCGCCAACCGCATCGGGTTGGGGCTGCCATTTCTCGAAAGTTGGTTGGCGGGCAAGCCGGATTGGACGCTGGTGCGCCGTTTTATCTTGCCCGCCATCCTGGCCGGGTTGGCCGTTGGCGTGGCCATTGTGGCGTTGGATCAATTCGTCTTTTCGCCGGCGCTCGCCGCTGACCTCAAGCAGCTCGGGATAACCATCCCACCGATCAGTCTGTCGGGCGCACCGGCCTGGCAGGGCTTCCTGGCCTCATTCTATGGCGGCGTCACCGAGGAGATTCTGCTGCGGCTGTTCGTGCTTTCGGTGCTGGCCTGGCTGGGCCGCTTCGTCAACCGGACGGCCACCGGGCGACCAGGCCTGATCGCGTTGTGGGCGGCAAATGTGTTGGCTGCCGTCTTGTTTGGCCTGGGACACCTGCCCGCTACCGTCGCGGCCGGCATGCCGCTGGATGCATTGGTGGTGACACGCGCCATCGTCTTAAACGGCGTGGGCGGACTGGTCTTCGGTTGGTTCTACTGGACCTATGGCCTGGAAGCGGCGATGGTGGGTCATTTCAGCGCCGACATCGTGCTTCATGTGGTGATGCCTCTGCTGGCAGGGAACTAATATGAAAAAACTATTTCTCTTCGTTTCCATCCTTGCCGTCATGGCGCTGGCCTGTAATGTTCCGGCGGGAATGTCCCCTACCGTTCCTCCCACCCTGGCGACCAGTATCCAGCTCCCGGCTGCTACTGCAACGTTGCAGGAAGAAACCCTGGTCTCTACGGCCACAGTCACCCCGGAAGTTTTCATTTCCGCGACCCAGGCGGTTCCTGCGGAAACCACCGCATCAGGGCTGACAACCACCTTTAACGGAATCACGCTAATCGTGCCAGATGCCCTTGCTGGCGGCGCGAGCGGCAGCGACTATCCCCGCGTGGATAATCCCGACGCTGCATACTGGGAGAAAACTCCCGGTCACCGGCAGATCAACCTGGGTGACTACTACACTTTGCAGGGCAAAACCCACCAGCCAGTCATCTACGTTTACCCGGCCTCGGCTTATGCTGAACTGGTTCCTGCCGCTTTCGAGAGCATCCACCGATTGAATAACTATCTCAACGACCCGGCCGCGCCCCTTGCGGATGATTCGCTGCCCACGGTACCGTTTTTCAATGCCGCACAGATTATTGCCTCACACGTTCAGCCGCTTACTTTCCAGAACGGCCGCGGTGTGCGGATGGTGGCATGGTATTCTCAGGGCCTGACGCCGGTCACCAACCAGGAGTTGATCTATCACTTTGAAGGTGTGACCAACGACGGC
>CAIQJJ010000346.1 GCA_903872065.1 uncultured Anaerolineales bacterium
ACCACGGCGGGAAATTTGTGGGTATGGAAGGTTTTGATCGCATCTGCGCCCAGCTCGGCCAGGATGCGCGCCCCGCGCAAGACCTGATCTTGCAGTTCTTCGGGCGACAGGCGGTCGCTTTCGTTGGGGAAATACTCCCCCACCACCGGCAAACCATACTCAGCGGCCTCAGCGCGCAGGCGGGAGTAAATCTCGACGTTGCGGGTGTCGTTGGCCTCGTCGCCGGTCTTCAAGGTTAGCGAGATTAAGACCATCTCCGCGCCCAGGGCAATGGCTTCTTTCACCGAAAACGCCGGCACGGTGCGGGCTTTGCTGTAGCCCCACTCAAAGCAAAAGACGGTGCTCCAGTTAATGCGCACGATGGGGATCGGCGCGCCCTTATAGTCAAACACGCCATTAAGCTGCTTCAACATGCCGGGCGAGAGCAGAACGGCATCCACGCAGGAATCGATCCGCTGCACGGTTTGCGGCAGGTTTTCCATGCCGGGGATAGGGCCATCCATATAGCCATGATCAATGGCGATGACCACTGCGTTTTCGTTGTGTGAAAAAAGTTTGTTGAGACGAAGCTGTTTACCAGTCATGAGGGTTTTACCTTACCTCTTCGAAAGAGCAACAACAATCAAACCAAAGACGATCATCCCCAGGCCGACCAGTTTCGGCGTGGGGCGCGGCTCCTTGCGCACGATGATCCCCAGGGCGGCGCCGATGGGGATGCTGAGCTGGCGAAAGGCTGACACGTAGCTGACGTTCGAGACGTAAGCCATCGCCGCCAACACCAGGCCGTAGGTGGCAGTCATCATCAAACCAGCGAAGGAGGCTGCCATCCAACCAGTGCGCCAGGTGGCGCGCAAGATTTCACGCTGGCGGGGATGTAACAACACCCACACCCCCAAGGCCAGGCTGAGGCTGAGATTCTCCAGGCTCATAAAGAGCAGAGTGATCTGGCTGTTATCGAGGGCGATGCCGGGGGCGGTGCGCAGAGAGCGCAAGACGTGGTCATCGGACAAAGTGTAGCCAGTGGTGGAAAAAGCCGCCAGCACAGCAAACAGGCAGCAAGCGTTGAGGAAATAACTCAGCTTAAAATTGGTGAAATCGGGCAAGGGCAGAATGATGCAGCCGGCAAAGATGGCGAAAAAGCCGGGCAAAGCCCACGGACTGATCTGGCTGCCGCGCCCCAGGGCAATGCTGATCGAGGTAACCAGCAAGACAGGCAGGGCGCGCGCCAACGGGTATGCCAGTGAGAGGTCGCCATTGCTGTAGGCGCCGGCCAGGCCAATATAATAAGACGCCTGGAATATCCCCGTCATCCCGATCAGCAGCCAATCCAGCGGGGCCAGGTAGGGCAAGCCAGAGCGAAACAAGAACAACATTGGCAGCAAAAGCAAAGCCGACGACAGGGAGGCAATCCAAAAGAAGGCCGCGGCCGGGCTGCGCCGTTTGCTGAAAAAGTTCCAGAACGCATGCCCAAAAGCAGATATCGTGATCAGCAGGAGTGCGGGGAGGGTCACTGGAACTCCACCGCGCCGCGCGCCAGCAGGCTGGCAATGATCGGACGATCCAGGGGATTCAGATCGAGAGGCAGAGAGTCCAGCGGAAAGAAACGCATATCGAGGCTTTCCTCGTCGAGGGTCAGCGCGCCGCTGAGCTGGCGCGTCCAATAGGTGATACACACATCGTAAATCTGGTCGCCGTTGGGATAGGTGTAAAACTGTTCTGGCCCTGAAAAGACGCCAAAGAGGCCGAGTGCGCCGACTTGGCAGCCGGTCTCTTCCAATATCTCACGCCGCGCCGCATCTTCCAGCGCTTCGCCCGGCTCCAACGCGCCGCCGGGCAAGCCCCACAGGCCATTATCGGCGCGCTGCTGCATGAGCAGGCGATCTTGCGCATCCAGGATGATCACCGCCGCGCCGACCATGAGCAGCGGACGATGGCCCACCAAGGCGCGTAATTCTTGGATGTAACCCATTAGAGATCCAGGTGGGTCGCGCCGAGCGGGCGGATCATCAACAGATGGCACGACTGCTCGCCGAAGAGGGCGCGCATCTGGGCAACGTAGGCTTCCACCAGGTCATCCGGCGCAAAGGCCTGGATGGTGCCGGCAAAGCCGCCGCCATGCACCCGCCACGCGCCGCGGCCCTTAAGGAGATTGGCGGAGACCGCCAGGCCCAGGGTCAGCCCTTGCTCTTCGGGCGTGCGGGTGAGCATGCAGTTCTGTCCCAACATCCACGAACTATTGCCCGACTCAATGACCAGTTGCAGAAAGCGGTCGAAGCGATTGGCCTCCAAAGCCTGCACTTCTTCCACCACGCGCTGATCATCGTCATAGAAATGCAGGGCGCGCAAAATAGCGCGATCCTTGACTCTGGAGCGTAGAGCCGGCGCTTCAGCCAACAAGCGTTCCTTCGAGAACTCGCGCAGCACTGAGCCGCCCAGAGCGCGGGCCACAGCTTTCATTTCGTTCGCCATGGCGGCGTAATCGCCAGTCAGATCGGCGTGATTGCCGCCGGTATCTACAATCACCAGGGCATAGCCGGTAGCGGCAAAATCAAAAGCCGAGTCTGCTCCCACCTTCCTGACCACCGGATTGGCAAAATCCTTGAAATCAATCGTACAAAAGCCGCCTACCGCAATCGCGGTCTGATCCATCAAGCCGCAGGGCTTGCCAAAATATTGGTTTTCGGCGTACTGCCCGATCTGAGCGCTGCGAATGGCGTCCACCTGGTCATGGTTGTACAGATGATTAAGGATAGAAGCAACCAACACTTCAAACGAGGCCGAGGAGCTTAAGCCAGAGCCTTTTAGCACCTCACTGGAGACGTACGCGTCGAAGCCGCCAATCGCCAGGCCCAACTGCTGGTAACGGGCGCACACGCCGCGCAGCAGGGCGGTGGAGGTGTATTTCTCACTTTCAACGACCTCCAGTTGGCTCAAGTCTACCACGCTGGGAGGGTAACCCTCCGAGTAGAGGCGGATGACGCCCGAAGCGCGGCGGGCGACCACCGCCAGGGTATCGAGGTTAACGGCCGCCGCCAGGACCCGCCCGGCGTTGTGATCGGTGTGATTGCCGCCGACTTCGGTGCGGCCGGGGGCGCTGAAAAACTCGACTTCGGTCTGAGCCGCAGCCAGGTCGGCTTCGGGAAATTGCGCCGCGAACCTATCCAGCAAATCCAGGTAGCGGGCGATCTGCCGCTCGCGCATGCCGGCGCGGCTGCCGTACAGGTTGTCGAGCAAGGCATTGGCCTGGCCGGTGGTTAAGCGTTGTCGCAGGGTTTGAATGTCAGGCATAAACAATACTCCGGGGAAAATTTAACCGCAAGGACACAAAAAAGGCGGTACAGGCCCACCGCCGCGGTACAAACCACCGCTGACGCTTTGCGGCTGCAAATCCTTCCTATTTTACCGTATCATGACAGGAAAACGGGAAAGAATTGAGAAAGTTCTCCATGGCGGTAATGTGTCCCGCGTTAATCTACAACAGATTTACCGTCTCACCCGTTTTCTGAGACTGAAGAGCGGCGGTGAAGAGGCGGTGGCTGAGATGGCTCTCCTCTGGCGTGGCGCAGTACAACGGCTGAAGCATCGCCTCCCGCCCATGCACCAGTTCATCACAGAAGGCAGCCCACATCTGCAACAAAGCATCGCTGAAGCCAAACTCAAAAATTCCGCCGCTGATGGTCGCGTAGGCCGATTGGTAGGGCATTTCAAGCGTATGCCACTCCTGCGGGCCGCCGGGGGTATAAGGCAGGTAGCGCAGCAGCTTGGTGTGCTGGGTGGAGTATTCCGCCGAAAGGGCAGTTCCCTCGACGCGCAGGTACCAGGTGTTGGAATGGCCGGGGGCGATGCGGCGCGTGACGACAAGCATGGGAAAATCATTGACCGCGCAAGCCAGGACGGCGTTATCCCAGGTGTCGCAAGGCGTCATCTGCCCGCCTGGGCCGGGGCGTTCGGTGATCACTTTGGAAAGCAGGGCGCGCACGTTGGCCGGCTGCCAGGCAAAGCGGAAGGGCAGGTAGAGGACGTGCATGCCCAGGTCGCCCATGACGCCGTACTCGCCGCAGGTCGCCGATTGGCGCTTCCAGTTAATTGGCTTTTGCGGGTTAAGGTCGCTCGAATGCAAGAAGCCCACCTCGACGGAAAAGATGCGCCCAAAACGCCCCTCGCGCAGCCATTGGGCAATGCGATAGGCGGCGGGATAAAAAGCGAACTGCGAGGCGCAGCGCACGAGCAGTTGAGGAAACTGAGCGCAGGCTTGCAGAATGGCCTGGTTGGCCGCCAGGTCTATACCAAAAGGCTTCTCACCCAGGAGATGCTTGCCGGCCTGCAGGGTGTCAATGTAAATTGAGGCGTGCAACTGATGCGGCACGGCGCAATAGACGGCTTCGATATCCTGGCGCGCCAAAAGCTGACGGTAGTCGGTGGTCGCCAGTTGCAGATCGGGGACGTTCTGGCGAAACCAATTCAGCGAGCTTTCATGGGCGCTGCACACCGCCGTCAGACGCGGGGCGAAATCCAGCCCGCTGAGATGGCACCAACGGGCAGCGGCGCTGGCAAACTCGCGCCCCATCATCCCGCCGCCGATCAGTCCAAAATTGATCACACGTGGGGACATTAGAGCAGCTCTTTCTGCGTTTCGGCGATCGCTTCTTCGATAATGCTCAATCCCTTCAACGCCACCTCATCGTCCATAATCATGGGCGGCGACATGCGCAAAATGTGGCCGGCGGGGATCCAGGCCAGGCCTTTGGCAAAAGCCTTCTGGTAAACCAGTTGGCCGGCCTGCTCAAAAGGTTCTTTGGTTGTTCGATCCTTGACCAGTTCAATCCCCAGCAGGCAGCCCAGGCCGCGCACCTCACCGATGATGGGATACTGCTCCTGCATGAGGCGCATGCGCTGCATGAGAAGCTCGCCCAGGTGCAGCGAACGCTGGCACAAGTCTTCTTCTTCGATGACCTCAATGCTGGCCAGGGCGGCGGCGCAGGCCATCGGGTTGCCGCCATACGAGGTGGAGGCGCTGATCTTTTCAATGGCCTCCTTATGCTTCTCGGCGACGAGCATGGCCGTGACCGGGAAGCCATTGCCAAAGCCCTTGCCCAATGTCATCACGTCCGGGACAGTGTCCCAATGCTGCATGGCAAACATTTTGCCGGTGCGCGCCATACAGGTGAGGACTTCATCGGCAAAGAGCAGCAGGCCAAACTCATCGCACAGGGCGCGAATTTTCTGGATCCAGCCATCGGGAGGGATGATGCTGCCAGCCCAGCCCTGCACCGGCTCCAACACAATCCCCGCCACGCGGCCCGAGGTCTCCTCCTTCAGCACGGTGCGGATGTAATCCACGCACATCAAATTGCACTGCGGGTAGGTCTGGTGAAACTCGCAGCGGTAGCAGTAGCCGCGCGGGACAAGGAAAAAGCCCGGGGCGCGCAGACCCTGCGAAACATCCATGCGCGCCAGGCCCACCGCGCCCAGCGTCTTACCATGAAAATCGCGGTGGAAAGAGATAAACTCAAATTTGCCGCTGGCGACGCGCATGACGCGCAGCCCGGCCTCGACCGCGGCGGTGCCGGAATCGTAAAACTGCATGCCGGTCAATTTCTTGGCCGCCTCGCCGGGGACGATGGAGGCGAGTTTTTCCAGCAAGCGCATTTTGATCGGCGTGGTGAAATCATGGGCGTTCATTAGTTCACCGGCCGCTTTTTGCACCGCCTCGGTCACTTTGGGGTGGCAATGCCCCAGGCCGGTGACGTAAATGCCAGAAGAAAAGTCAATATAGGTGTTGCCATCCACATCGGTCAGGGTGACGCCATGACCTTTCTCGAAGGCAACCGGAAAGAGGCGCACCTGTGATGAGTACCCCTTCATGTAACGGGCGGCGCGGGTGTGCATGGCCTTTGAATTTGGCCCTGGTGGGTTGACAATGATATTGGGGACGGTTTGGATGTCCACTTTAGCCCAGTTCGAGCGGCTCATAAGCTCTCCTTATCTTGAGAAAGTCGCGATGAATTTATTTAAGGCGAATTATACCGAAGAATACTCCATTTCACGGGGATCCAAGGGGAGCATAACGGGTTGTGGTATGATCAAGAAAAAGGAAAAATTTGAGGAAATCTTATGAAAGCTGTACGTCTGGTCGAAATTCACCAACCCTTGCAAATGCAAGAGATTCCTATCCCTACGCTTGGAGCAGATGAGGTATTGGTGCGCGTGCACGCAGCGGGCATTTGCCACTCGGATGTGCATTATCGCGGCGGAAAATCGCCGGTGCGCCCGCTGCCGATGACGCTAGGACATGAGATCGCCGGCGTGGTGGAGCAGGTCGGGGCGCAGGTGAGCCGGGTGAAGGTTGGCGAGCGCGTCTGCCTGCACTACCTGTTAAGCTGCGGCGACTGTCTGCCTTGCAGCAGCGGCAGCGAACAATTCTGCGTGCAGGGTTCGATGTTGGGTCACTATTCAAACGGCGGCTACGCCGAGTATATCGCCGTACCAGAACGGAATGCCGTTCATCTGCCAGATGAAATTCCCTTCGAGCAAGGAGCGATCCTGATGTGCTCCTCGGCGACCTCTTTCCACGCTCTGCGCAAAGCCAGGCTGAAGGCGGGGGAAAGCGTGGCGGTCTTTGGGGTGGGTGGGTTGGGCATCTCAGCCATCCAACTGGCGCGGGCCTTTGGGTCGTTGGATGTGTATGCGGTGGACATCAACCCAAACAAACTGCGCCTGGCGGAAAGTTACGGCGCGATTGCAGTCAATGCCGGCGCGGGGGATGCGGTCGAGCAACTGCGCCAGTTAACGCACGGGCGCGGGGTAGATGTGGCGCTGGAGTTGATCGGACTATCTAAGACAATGCGCCAGGCCGTGCAGTGCCTGGGGATGATGGGACGGGCGGTGATCGCCGGCATCAGCGACCAACCGCTGGAGATTGACACTTATCGAGAGCTGTTGGGCAAAGAGGCGGAGGTGATCGGGACGAACGATCACCTGCTGCAGGAACTGCCGCTCTTGATCGAACTGGCGCGGCGCGGCAAGCTGGATCTTTCGCAAGCCGTCACGCGCACAGTGCCATTAGAAGCGCAGGCGATCAACCAGGTTTTGGACGATCTGGAACACTTTGGGGCCGAGGTGCGAACGGTGATTTGTCCGTAAACGCAATAGAAATCACCCAATGAAAATGAGGCTTTGCAACGCAGCAAAAAAGCGCTATCCCGCTTTGGCAGCATAGCGCTTTTTTGCTTATCGTTGATCGATCAGTGGGCTAAGGCCGGCCAGCGGTCAGGAACCAACCGCAGCAGAACACGGGTTGCATCCCAAAAAAGGGAAATTATTGTAATTACAAGAAGCTTCCTGGCCGTCATGAGACGACCCTCCTGTTAAGGATTTACATGC
>CAIQJJ010000347.1 GCA_903872065.1 uncultured Anaerolineales bacterium
CGCCAGGGTAGCCCGGTCTGCCGGTTCAAGGTCGCTGTCGGCGAGTACCCTGAAGTTATCAAGGGCCGCCGCCTCGTTCAACAGTACAACGCAGAATTCACCCCTTCTTATGCCTATCCCTGGCTGCCGGATGGATACGGGATCAATATCGCTCACGACGAAAACGTGATGATCTCAGCAGACATGCACGATGAGTTTGCCCTGCCCTATCTCAACCAGATCTCTGAAGCCTTCAATGGCATTTTCATCCATTCCTGCGGCCGGTTTGCCCACCAACTGAAGAGCTTTGCCAAAGTTCACCTGCTGCGCGGCCTCGAATTTGGCGCCAGTGAAGCCCCTTACCGGCCTGTAATGGATGCGTTCAACGGCAAAGTGGTCTTATCCGTGCGCATTGGGCTGCACCAGGATATCGTTTTCGCCTCGATGACCGATTTTGTGCAGCAAATTTTGGCGGCTCGCCAGACCAACCGCGGCCTGCTGATCAACTGCGACATCACCAATGGCATCGTCCCGCAGGATTGGCCGGCGGCCGATTTGGAAGAAATCTATTCTCTCATTGCAGGATAAAGTATGCAAACGCCTCGCCAGGTCTTCAACCAAATCATGCATTACCAACGCCCTGAACGGGTTTTTCAGACAAAGGAAAAGCGAGCGTGACATCTTCTGCTGTCTCACCCTACCATGGACTCCCCTGCCTGCACATTAATGGGCAGCCGATCGCGGCGGTTGCCGCGTATGTCAAACCGGCCCATATCGCCCGTTTCAGGCAGGCAGGGGTGAATCTGTATACCGCGCTGTTTTCGGCGCAGTGGTGGCTCGGCGCGGACGAGTACGATTTCAGCGCGCTGGATCAGCAGTTCAGCGAATACTGTGCGGCCATCCCAGGCGGCTACCTGATGCCGCGCATTGACTTTGCCCCGGCGGGTTTTCCCTGGTGGGGGCAGGCCAATCCCGATGAGATGGTGGTGATGCGCAGCATCGCGACAGGCGAGAAACTCGATCCGGCTGTCTCAGATCCGCGCGGCGAAGAACATCTTCATCATGGCGTCCACCTGCAAAAACTTAATTTGCATTCTTTCCACTCGCTCAAGTGGCGGGAGGATGCCGGGCGAGCCATCGCGGCCTTGGTGCGTTTTACCGAAACGCGCCCGTATGCCGACCAGATTTGGGCCTGGCATATCTGCGATGGCTGGCCGCAGGAATGGTTTCATTGGGGAGAATACTTGCTGGACGGCCTGGAAGACTATTCCCCCGCGGCGCAGGATGATTTCCGCCGCTGGCTGCGCGCGACCTATCAAGATGACGAGCAGAAATTGCAAGCGGCCTGGGGCAGTGTGAACAGCGCTGGCGCTGGGGATGTGGTTACTTTTGATACCGCTCAGATCCCATCGCCGGCGGCGCGCGCCCGCACAACCCACGGTGAATTTTACGATCCCGTGCGCGACCGTCCGACAATTGATTACACCCAGTGCATGAGCGACTCGGTGGTGGACTCGATTACGGCAGTGTGCCAGGCCGCTAAAGACGCCATGCGCGAGCCCAAAGTGGTGTGCGCTTTTTATGGCTATCCGTTTTGTCATTTGCCTCGTCCCCAACTGATCGGGCACAACGCCCTGGCGCGGCTGCTGGCTTCGCCGGCGGTGGACTTAATTGCCAGCCCGCACAGCTATGATAACCGCGGGTACGGCGGCTATCACTCGCCGCAAGCGATGGCCGATTCCGCCCGCCGGGCGGGGAAAATGCACTTCGACGAGGTGGATTGTAAGACCATTTGGACGCCTAAGGTGAGATGGAAAGACAATATTAGTAAGCCGGAGACGCTGACCGACACGCTCGAAATGATGAAAAAAGACGCGGCCTACGCGACTGTCTCGGCCAGCGCGATGTGGTGGTGCGACCTCTTCCACCAGGGTTGGTATGATGCGGATGAGTGCGTTGAGCCGATCCGGCGGATGCGGCAGATTGAACAAAAGATGTTGGAATCCAGGCGCAGCGGTTTCGGCGAGGTGGCGCTGGTGGTCAGCGAGCGCGCCCAGATGTTCCAGGCGCAAAAAGACGGCCTGGTGGACGCCACGCGCGAGATGTTTCGCAACTGGTTCCTCAGCCGGATGGGAGCGCCCTTCGAGCAACTGCTGCTCAGCGATCTCGCCCGCCCAGACCTGCCAGATTACAAGCTCTATATCATGGCAGATGCGTTTTATCTCTCGCAAGAGGAGCGGGCAGTGCTGCGCGCCAGGCTGCAAGGCCGCGGGGTGACAGCGTTGTGGGTCTATGCGCCGGGTTTCCTGGATGAGCGCTCCGCGGGGCTGGACAATATGTATGCTGCAACCGGCATTCACTTCGGCCAAACCGACCGCCTGGATGAATTGAATGTCCACCTGGCGCGTCACGATCACCCGATCACCGCCGGTCTGCCGGAAGGCCTGCGCTATGGCACAGGGGTGGATCGCGAGCAGTACCTGCGTCCACCGAAGATCCAATACTTGCCGGATACGCGGGTCAGCCCGGCTTTCTATGCTGATGATCCTGAGGCGCTCGTCTTGGGAATCGCCGAAAACAGCGGGCGGGCGGGTCTGGTCGTCAAGGAAGGCGACGGATGGCGCTCGATTTACAGCGCCGCGCCGCTGCTTTCCTGGCCCTTGCTGCGCAATATCGCCCGTTGGGCGGGCGTGCATCTATACAGCGAGCAAGGGGATATGATCTGGGCGAATGACCAACTGCTGGTCATTTACTCCCAGGAAGCCGGCCAACGGACCATCCGCTTTCCGACAGGTATGACTGGCGACAAAGAGCGTCGCGTGGAGGATGCTTACCACGAAACCCCGCTTCCCTGGCAGGCGCGCAGCGGGTGTACGCGAATTGACCTGCAGCTCAAACGCTACGAAACGCGCTGTTTGCTGCTCAAAACGGGTATGTAATTGAAACGCGTCTTTTTTTGTTCTGAGCGGTAGATAAGCCGCTCTACAGAGGAGAGGTAACATGGATCGTCCGTCTCAATCTTCCGGGCCGGTGGATAATCATCGCAGCCAGATCTCACGGTTGAACACCTTGCCCCTGAATGCTGTCCGCCTGCGCCAAAGCTTTTGGCAATCGCGGCAAGAGATGAATCATCAGATCAGCTTGCATCACGCCTATCGCCAATTGGCGCAGAACGGCGCCATCGAGAGTTTTAGACGCTGCGCCAATCGAGATTTCGCCAGCGCCGGCAAGCCGGGGGGCCACGAAGGACATGATACGGATATTTACAAATGGCTCGAGGCGGTCGCCTGGGAACTGGCCCGCTCTCCTGATGAACAATTGTCTGGCTACGTCAACGAGATCGTCCCTTGGATTGTCGCGGCCCAGGCTGAAGATGGCTACCTGGTGACGCCTATTCAACTCCATCACCCGCAAAAGAAATGGGCTGATTTAAATTTTGGTCACGAAATGTACTGCGCCGGCCATCTGATCCAGGCGGCGGTGGCGTTGCAGCGCGCCCTGGGCGATGACCGCCTGCTGCAAGTAGCCTGCCGCTTTGCCGATCACATTGACTCTGTCTTTGGGCCGGGCAAGCGTTCGGGAACCTGCGGTCACCCGGAGATCGAAACCGCCCTGGTAGAGCTTTACCGTCTCACTGGCAGCCAGCGCTATTTGCAGCTTGCCCGCTTTTTGCTGGATGAGCGCGGCCAAAATCGCTTGTCGGGATTGGCCTCTTACGGGCCTGAGTATCACCAGGATCATGCCCCGCTGCGCGCCGCGCGTCAGGCGGTGGGACATGCTGTGCGCCAGACTTACCTGGCGACCGGGGCGGCTGATTTTGTCATGGAAACTGGCGACGTCGCCCTGCTGGATACGCTTAACGCTTTATGGCAAGATATCAACGGATCGAAAGCGCATATCACCGGCGGCATGGGCGCCCGTTTTGAGGGCGAGGCGTTTGGCGATGCCTATGAACTGCCCACCGATCAGTGTTATTGTGAAACTTGCGCCGCGATTGGGGATTGGATGTGGAACTGGCGCATGCTGCTCATCAGCGGGAACAGCCGTTTTGCCGATCACATCGAACGCGCCTTATACAACGCCGTCTTATGCAGCCCGGCGTTGGATGGCAGCCACTATTTCTACGTCAATCCACTCATGCTGCGCGAAAGCCAGTTCTTGCGCCTGTCAACCAACCGCCCAGACGAAGTATCCGCAGCCGCCGGCCGCCCGGCATGGCACGGCGTCGCCTGCTGCCCGCCGAACGTGATGCGCATGATGGCCTCTTTGAGCCATTATTTTGCTACCGTGGATCGAGCCGGCCGGATCCCTGGTCTGCAAATTCACCAATACAGCAGTGGGGTCATTGATTGCGAGCTGGGAGAGGCCGGCCCGGTGGAGATCACGCTGCAAACCGATTATCCCTGGCAGGGGGTGATTGAACTGACCGTGGCGCAGCCTGGACTTGCCCCCTGGGCGCTCAGTTTGCGGATGCCGGGTTGGTGCGAAAGCTTTGCACTGGAGATCAACGGTCAGCCGGCGGGTGCGGCGGTTAATCTGGACGGCTACCTGGTTTTGGAACGCGCCTGGCAGGCTGGCGACCGGGTGCGCCTGGAACTCAACATGCCGCCCGTGTTGATGAATGCCAATCCGCGCGTCGACGCGCTGCGCGGCTGCGCCGCCATTCAGCGCGGGCCGTTGGTATACTGCTTCGAGAGCCACGACCAACCGGAGAATATTAATTTGCTGGATATTTGCCTGGATGCGCGCCAACCCCTGCAAGTGGAATGGCGCGACGATCTGCTCAACGGCGTAATGGTAGTGTATGCGCAAGGCTGCCAGACCACCGACGCCTGGGGCAGTGCGCTTTACCAACCGTATCATCGTCGTCCCCAAGCAGAATGCCAGCCCCTGCGCCTGGCTGCCATTCCCTACTACGCCTGGGGCAACCGCGGCTTGAAGACAATGCGCGTCTGGACGCCGCTGTTGGAGTAAGAAGCGGCAGAAATGCCGCTCTATGCTTGCAGGGTGAAATCGAACGGCTGATCCCGGTCGCAAACCAGCACTCCATCTTGCAGCGTCAGTTCGGCTGCCTGGAGTGAGGTGCGATTGTCGGTATAGGGATGGGTATCATGGAAACCGTACGATCGCTTGCCGTCGCGGTCAGGGTGGGTGAAATAAAAGATAAAAGCCCGCTCGCCCTGTACCAACACGTCGGCGTGCTGGCCTTGCGTCCCATCGTCCGCGCGCCGACCGCCGCCTTGCAAGATATTCGCCTGGCGCGTCCACTGTTCGGCGTCGCGGGAGCGATACACGCCCAGGCCTTGCCAGGTATCGGTAATCATCCAGTAACTCCCTTGCCAGAAGAACACATTTGGGCCTTCATGGGCGCAGTCGGTGATCACCGGGCCGATGGTCTCCCACCGGTACAGGTCGTGGCTGTCGGCGGCGTAAGTGTGGGACTGATGGGCTTCATCTTTGTACCACAGCCGCCAGCGGCCATCCGGCAGGCAGAAGACGCACGCGTCAATCACACGGTTGGAAGAGAGCGGCAGGGCGCTTTCGTAATGCCAGTCCCACAGGTTGGGGCTGGTGTAATGTAGGATCGCGCGCGGCCCAGACCAATCGTTGGGGACGCCCGGCACATAGCTTACATAGATATGGTACAACGGATCATGCCAGATCACTTCGGGCGCCCAGAAGGTGTTGCGCCCACGTTCGAAGGGTAAACCTTCCAGGATGCCGCGGTAGCGCCAGGTATGGCCCTGGTCGGTGGAACTGGCGATGCCGATGTCGGTGCCGTGGCACCAGGCCACACCCTGGCAGGGGACGTTGGCGCGGCGGTTGGTGTAGAGCAGCCACCAGGCCTGTTCTTGCTGATTCCAGATGATGGTGGGGTCGGCCGCGCCGTCGTGGATGGGGTCGCGAAAGAGAGGGGCAGGAGGGATATTCATGGTTTTTTCCTTAAGAAAGCGCTTCGACAGGCTCAGCGCGCCTGGGCTGTAGGCATCCTGA
>CAIQJJ010000348.1 GCA_903872065.1 uncultured Anaerolineales bacterium
GCCCAATATAGGGGGGATTGGAATGGCGAGAGCAGGGGAAACGTCCAATTTGTTGGCGGCGCAGCAGCCGGACGCGCCGCCTTCTATCCCGTTATCCCAGTCGCCAATATCGAACCAATCGCCGGTTTGTTGGCCGCTGGATGTTGTCATGATGATCGATCAGTCGCATAGTATGTTCGAGGAACGTAATGGTACCCCGCCCAGCGACCCGAAAGGCTATCGGTTTGCCGCGGTCAGAGAAGTCCTGCGGCGGCTGATCCAGAACCGGCAAGAAGAATGCACCGACGCCGTTCACCGCTTTGGCTTGATTGCTTTTGGCAGCCAGGCCGAAGTCGCTTTGTCTCTAATTGAGATTGACTTGCAGGTCGAATCTGCGGATCAAGAGAATGTCGGCCAATGGGTCAAACCCTATCTGGACAGCATTGACAAGCTCGCGAATGATGCGAATAAGGGGTATCAAGAGGGAACCGACCCGCTCAAGGCTTTCGAAGCTGCGAACGAACTGCTTACCAACGCGGCGGCCATGCAAGAGCCGCAGGGGTACGGCGAGCGGCGCAAAGTGATCATCTTGCTCACCGACGGCAATCCGGACGGGGTAGGAGAAGTCCCGGCATATATGTGCAGTATGGTTGACTACGTCAAGATGGCTTTTAGCAGTTCGTCCATTTGGATGGTGCCGCTGCAGACTGCCGACAAGCAGAGTTATTTGAACAACCCCGGATGCAAAGCCAATGGCGGCAAACTCTCGGATGATTGGACGCGCATTGTACAAGCGGGGCGCAACGGTAGTGAAGATCATTTGTTGGCGCTGAACTACCAGGATAAACAGACAATTCCTTTCATGTTAACCACGATTGTCAATGCGGAGTTTGGCATCCCGGGGGTTGTTCTGGGGTGCGAGGATCCCTTCTATGTCAACCCTTATCTCTCGCGCATGGAGTTGATCTTTTACCGGCGCGAAGACGAAAATCTGCAGGTGACAATTACTAAGATTAATGACAAAACAAAAGAAAAAGATGTGCAGCTCTTTGCTGGCAACTTGATCTCGACCAGTTTGTCCATGTCCATGAATTATTCCTATAACGCCGATCCTTTTAAAGAAATCTATACCCTGAATTTGCCCCTGCCTGGCGAATGGCTTTTTGAGGTTAATGGACTGCCAAAAGCAGATTGTAAAACGCGCGTCAGCGCCATTGAAATCGATCGCGCCGCGGCGGCGGTGGTCCAGCCCAATCCAGGGATGGTGCTGCCTATGGTAACTGAAGCGCCTTACTATGACCCACAAATGAAATTTCCCTTTGTCGTTGAACTGCGCGCCAGCCAGACCAGCATGCTGACCGATACCGTCGTCCGTCCAGACCCGAATTTTCCTCTGGATATTACGGTGACATGGATTCCACCCTCTGGTAAAACCGAACTCCCCAATGGGCAAAAGATCGAACCGATTTCTCTGTCCCCAATTAATGACACCAAGTGGAGCAGCCTGGATATTCCCGTGCTGACGCCGGAGGCGGGATCATATACGATCAAGCTGGTCGGCACTTCCTTATATGGCAATGGGTTGCCTGGTTACAAAGTTTTTGAAGCGATCACTTTCTTTCGCTCAAACAAGCTGGCTCTGGTTCAGTTTACCATTGAAAAGCCTGTGGCAGGACAGGTGAGCTGCAATATCGTCAAAGGTCAAAAACGGGTCAACCAGCCGATTCCAGTGCGGGTCAAGCTGTTGGGTGAGGATCAGCAGGCGGCTCCGCAGACCTTTTTGCGGCCCGACAGCCCATCTCCCTTCGAGGCCCGTCTGACAGACCCCGGCGGCCGCGAATACCCTCTGACCCTTACTCCCAGCCAGACGGAGAGGGGGATATATGAGGGGGTATTCTTCCAGAACACTGATCAACCCACTGCCTGCGGCGACGTTTCGCTTCAGGTTTCATTCCTGGGAACTTACGATGAAAATCTGTACGTGATGAAGGAAAAACAGGACAGCGTGCGCTTTTCGCGGGTGGAGTCAGATGGAGTGGTGGTCAAAACCGCCAAAGAACTGGACGCCAGTTACGCCATTCATCCCGGGTTTTGCTCTAATGCGGTCATGCCGGTTTCCTTTCGGATCAAAATTGAGGATTTGGCTGGAAAACGCCTGAGTATGGCCGCTGTCGCCGCCGGCGATCCGGCGCAGTTGTATCAAATTCGCCTGGTTGGCCCTGACCCCGCCCAGTATGAAGACCTCCAGCCGGTTTTGGAGCAGCAAGGCGATGGCGATGTGTTATCGGTGACGGGTGGCCTGACCGTAACAACGCCGGGCGAATATTTCTTTGAAGTGAAACTTAATCCGGCGGCTTTCAAAGCTGGTTGGGTGCCGATCGACCCTGAGACTGTGCAGCAGGTAAAATTCAAACGCGAGGACATCCTGGCGAACCGCCCACAAACCTGTGGACAGGTCAAGACGGTCAGCGCCAGTGTAATGTTCCTCGTGGCGGCGCTGTTCATCTTTTTGATGACCGGCGGGCCGGGTGGAAGGCTCGAAATTCTTTCCAGTGGAGGCAATGAGCCCCTCTTATCGATGAGGTTAAGCTGGATGCGCTTTCCGCAGCCCATTCGCAAGAAACTGTTGATAGCGATGGGAATTGGTTCCATCCATTATCGCCGTGCAGGTCGCAATCAGTTGCAAGTCACAGTGTACGAGGTGTCTGGCGAGGCTATTTATACTGGCTTGCTCAACTCCGGCGAGGAGTACCCGGTAACGACAGACCACAGCATGGTTTACCGCGGGAAAGGCGGCGCAGCAAAAGCAGACGCCGGCGACAGCATGATCTAACCAATTGTGTATTGGATTGACTTATAAGAACGCCAAACAGCGTGTAAAATATGATTGATGATTGAGTCTCGCAGCGGAGTTTGTCGCCGCGGTAAGCGAGAACCAATATTTGTAATAAAAAGGAGTATGCTATGCCAAGACCAGGATTAGTGATTGGGTTGGGCGGCACCGGGCAATGGGTGTTGACCTGGCTCAAACGTGATTTGCTGCTTTCTAACAATGGAAAAATGCCAGAGACGGTGCGTCTGCTGGAAATTGATACCCAAACGCGCCTGGAAGCCGGCGCCACCCGCATTGTCAATGGGCGCGAGGAAAAACTGGCCGAGGTCGGCGGCGTCTCGCTGGATAAAAGTGAATTCGTCTACGTGGGCGGCAATTCGCTGCCGATCGCCGAAGCCATTCGCTCGTCAGAAAAAGAGTATCGCCAGATCCGCCAGTGGTATCATTACGATAAGTGGCTGACAACGCAGGCGCCGGCCAACTTCATATTGGATGACGGCGCCGGGCGGCTGCGCCAGTTTGGGCGCATGGCGGTTTTCAAGGACATCTTGGGCGGCGCGGCCGGCTCACAGATCTGGCGCGCCTTAAGGACTGCTCTGAATACGGTGCGTAATTCCACCAATGAGCAGCGCCGCCTGGAGATCATCCTGGTCGGTTCGTTTGCCGGCGGCACCGGCTCAGGCCTTTTCATTGATGTAGCCCTGATCGCCCGCTTCCTGGCGCAGAAGTTCAATATCCATCACGTCTTGCGCGGCTTTTTTGCCCTGCCCAGCGTTTTTACCAACTCGCCGGATACCGAGATGAAAGCGCGCTCGCTGACAGCCTGGCGCGAGTTAAATCGTTTTATGGTGGTGGATACCGATTTTTCCATGCCGGCCATCGAGTACATCGAAAATGATCCTGAATTTCGCATCCACCC
>CAIQJJ010000349.1 GCA_903872065.1 uncultured Anaerolineales bacterium
CCCCAGGCGTATTGCAGCAGCGCCTGCTCATCGAACGTCTCCGGCAGCGTAAACATCTCATTGGTCAGCGCGGCGCTCTCCATCCGCTCCACCTTGAACGTCGCCAGGCTGCCATGCACATCACTGTGACCGATCACATACACCCCATCGCTCCAGGGGGACGGCTCGATCAGATACGGGCAGATCACATAATTGAGCGCCCGCTTCGACTTCAAGCCACGGTAGCTGATGCGCAGCTTGCGCCCCTCCACCCAACTGCGCGCCGCCGTCTCCAGCACCTTCACCCGCTCCGGCTGCGCGTTTTGGGCCAGGATTTGATCCGCCGCCCGCACCAGGCGATTCGTCATCGGCTGCCTGAGGGCCAGCGCCAGCTTCTCCAGCGCACTGGCGGTGTGCGGCTGCACCACCCGCGTCTGCTGCGACGCGCGCCGCGCCGCCAGGTAGAGCGCCAGCGCCTCGTGCAGGTCAACCCGGATCTGCGACAAATAGCGGCTGCGGTCAATCCTCCACGACCCCGGCGTATCGGCCACGAACGGCGCGCCCCGCTCCAACTCCAACCGGTCGCGATACACCGTCGCCCGATCCACCTCCAGGCGCTCGGCCATCTCGATATCCGTATACGCCCGTTGAAAATACAGGCGCTCCATTTCTTGTAACCGTTGGGCTTTCGTATAAGATCGGCTCATACTGTCCTCCAATTCCTTATGGTACAGCTCTCTTAAGTATAGCTTAAATTTTTGGGATGGACGCTTCCCCTCGCGTCCATCCCCAACTCGTGTTGCACATCCTGAATAGCATAGCACATTCACCTACCGGATTCTGCAACACCGAGTCAAACTTGTTGCAAGAAGAACGCGAAAAAGGACACGAAAGGCGCGAAAGAACACGAAAGACGCGAAAAAGAACGCGAAAGGCGCGAAATTTTCCTGTCTTCCTATTCGTGTAGATTAGCGTTATTCGTGGTTAAATCTTCAGCCCTGGTCTTGATCCTCCTCATCCCCATAAGCCCACAAGCCCCCGTCCTCATCCTCACTCACATACAGCTCATTGTCTTCCAGGCTGGGCAGCATGCGCGTCACCTCCGAGCGATTCAAGCCCAAAATACCCGCAATCGCCCCGGCGGTCGAACCGGGGAAAGAAATAATCGCGCCGAAAATTGCGCCCAAACGGTCTTGTCGTGGTCTGCGTCCCATAGCACGGGCCCTCCGCATCTTGAAGATTGAAGCGCGCACGGCGAACGTGTCGCGACTTCACCAACAAGATACAGCACCCATGTTGCAGGTACTGCAACAACCCACTCACGAAAGGGCGCGAAAGGAGGACGCGAAAAAGCGCGAAAGGAGGACGCGAAAAAGCGCGAAAGGAGGACGCGAAAGAAGCGAAAAAACGCCGGGTGCGCTGAGATAAAACTCAGCGGACTCGGCGTTCTCCGCGGTGCATATTCATCCGTCAAGGCGCCGGCATCCGCCCGGCGTCATCCCTGGCTTGGATGACTCTTCATCCCCTCCGTGCATCCGTGCTAAAATCCGTTTCCCCTCCGTGCCTAAATCCATGTCCCCCTCCGTGCATCCGTGCCTCAATCCGTGTCCTCCTCCGTGTCATCAAAACCTCCCGCTCAACAGCGCCTTCTTGCGCTCCATATAGTACAAGAAATTCTCCAGCGAGACATCCGGCGGCACGGTATGATCGATCGTCGGGATGAACCCGCCCTCCTCCACCAGCGGGGCCAGCGTGCGTAAATGATCATCAATCGCCGGCTTGTCCTTAAGCAGCTCGCGCTTATCCACCCCGCCCCACAGGCGAAGCTGCTTGCCGTACTTCTTGCGCAAGAAGAGCGGGTCCTGGCTGTCGGAGGCGCGCTCCATCGGCCAGATCGCATCCACCCCGGCCTCCATCAGCAGCGGGATGAGCGGCTCCGAATTGCCGTCGGTGTCCACCACGAAATAGGGCGTCCCGTAACTCTTATAGAAATCCACCAGGCGGCGCATGTGCGGGAAAATGAACTTGCGATAAGTGCGCGGGCTGAGCAGCGGCCCGGTCTTCATCGCCATATCCTCATTCAAGAAGATATAGTCCGGCGGACAGGCCTCCATCACCGGGCGCGAGACCTCGATGGTGAAATCGGCGATGAACTCCATCATCTCGTGCATCAGGTCGGGCTGATCGTACCAGGCGTAAGAGAGATTTTCCGTTCCGAGCCACTCGCGAGCGCGCCAATAGAAGCCGAGCGTCGAACAGTTGCGCCCCAGGATCAGCACGTGCTGGCGCTGCTTCCAGCCGGGCAACATCGTCGTGCGCCACTGCGGCGGGTAGCGCCCGCTGTGGCTGGAGACGAAACGCTTCTTCAAAAGCTGAAAATCTTCCCGCGTCTTGACCGGGAAATCAAAATACTCATCCATGCTGGCGCGCGTCCCGTGGGCGGTGCCTTCCAGCAGCGCCTTGGTCACAATCCCGTTGGCCTGCCGCTTGATCACATAGCGCTCATTCTCCTCCAGCACCTCTTCCTCATAAGCCGGCAGCATCGAGAAATTGACCGGGATATACTCGCGCGGGTCCATCCCGAAATACTCCTCGCCGGTGAACCAATCCCAATGCAGATTGTAAATCTCCAACCCCTCCTGCTGCCAGCGGTCAATCGTCTGCCCCCACACCCCCACCTCATGGTTCGGCACACGATCCAGC
Source organism: uncultured Anaerolineales bacterium (assembly GCA_903872065.1). GTDB lineage: Bacteria > Chloroflexota > Anaerolineae > Anaerolineales > UBA4823 > CAIQJJ01. The sequence continues at coordinate 2,683 of CAIQJJ010000349.1, forward strand.
GGGCGATACTCCATCAACGCCAAAAAACGTTCCCTCGGCGTCATCTCAGCATTTGTCTTCTTCATCATCTCATCCATCATCCACCTCACTCTCCACTTTCTTCCTACTTTCCACAACCAGACCTTTAGGGTTTTCCTAAACCCTAAAGGTCTCGTCTTCGCTCTTTCCTACACTCCACAACCAGAGCTTTAGGGCTTCTACACCCTAAAGCTCCCATCTTCGTTCTTCCCCACTCCCCACTCCCCACTCCCCACTTCCTACTCCCCACCCTCTTCCACCAGATTCACCTCTTCCCACTCCCTCCCGCGCGCCACAAACGTGCGAATCTCGAAAGGCTGGAAGCTCACCTCCTGCGCCGCCCCGGCCAGCGTGACCGTCGTACTGCGCCGCGCGTTGGTCGGGTTGAACAGGCGCACGACGAGCGCCGCCGCCGTGCCGTCCGCCGGCGCAGACTCAGCCTTCTTCAACGCGCTGAGCTGGATCACCGGGTCGCTCAAGGCCAGGAAGGTCCCCTGGGCCGCCTCGGCCGGCGTCCCCTGCGGGAAGAACGAAAGCGCCATCGGGCGTTCATTGTGGGCCAGCGCCTCCCCATCCACCAGCGCCAGGCGTTCCGGCAAGCGCCCGCCTTGCAGCCAGAAGCGGTACAGGCGCTCGCCCTGATCCATGCGCGGCGAATAGCGGTCGTTCGGCAGCATTGGGCGGTCGCCGATCGGGTGGACAGAATAGCCCGGCGAGCGCAGCAGCGTCAGGCGCGCCTCGCCGTGGCAGTAATCGGAAGCGTAAATGCCATCGTTGATGATCGTCAGCGCCCGCTCATGGCCGGGCGAGACAACCGCCGTCCACTTTTGCGCCACCGCCTCATTGCCGTCCGAAGGCAGTTGAGCGACCCCAAAGGCCACCTGCCCCATGTAGACGGCGTGCTTGTCGGGCGTGGGGAAAGCCAGCTTGAGCAGGCGGTCTTTCTCATTCCAGTGGACGCGCACTTCGATCTCGATCTCGCGCCCGCGCTTGGGCAGCTTATAGCGCAGCAAAACCCGCGAGTCGTTGTAGCCGAGGGCCGCCTCCACCACACAGCGCGCCTCGCCATCCTCGATCAGGCGCGCCGTCCCCAGGGCCGGGTTGACCACCCCGGCGAAGCGCTGGTTTTCGCTCCCTTGCAGCGGGCTGAACGCGCCCAGCAGGTTGCGATAGCTCTTCACCAGCATCCCCCACGGGTCAGAATTATCCAGCATCACCAGCGGGCTGCCGGCGCTGCCTTCGATATAATCCACCCACTCGCCCGTCGCCGCCTCATAGACGCGGTACCTATCGAGCAGGCCGGTCGTGCGGTTGATCGTGACCTCGATCTCGTCCGTCTTCAGGTGGAAATCGTCCTGCAAGGGGGCGAAGCGCCGCTGCAAGGGCTGTGGGCGCGGGCGGCAGTTGAAGCGGTTCATCTGCGACGCCTCCAGCGTGGCGGCGAAGGCCACCCGTTTGCGCCAGTCCAGGTTCAGGTTGCTGACCTCTTTCTCCACCTGCGTCGGCAGCGGGCGGCCGGCGGCGTCGAACGCCTGCAGGTCGGTGAACGTGTCAGTCCAATTGAAATCTTGCAGGTTGAACTCACACTCGACAATCGTCTGCACGGGGAAGGGGTGCGGGTTGTAGACCAGCACGGGGATCTCGCCCTCTTGGGCGGCCGGCTGTCCCTGCGCCAGGGCGAAGAAGGCGCGCGTCTTGGCGCGGGCCACGCTTTCCAGCCCGTGATCCAGGATGCGCAGCGCCATCTCTTCCGCCGGCTGGATCGATGAGCCGGGCAGGATGTCGTGGAACTCGCACGTCGCCAGGTCATAGAGCGCCGCGGCGAACTCACTCTGCGGGTAGGCCATCTGGCCGCGCGCCCAGGCGGCGCAAGCCATCTTTTCGCTGGCGTAGAGTTCGTTTTCCAGTTGGCGGTGCTTTTGCTTGATGCGGATCATCGAGGTGTAGCAGCCCACCGCCCACGGGTTCATGTCCGCTTTGTGGACGGGCAGCGCGGCGCGGCGCTCCTGGCTGGCGGCGAAATATTCTTCCGGCGTGGCGTGACGGATGGCGACTTCCTGCTGTGCCGCGATCAGGGCGTCCAGGTCGGCCACGTCCTTGCGCGAGGGCCCGCCGCCGTGATCGCCCACGCCCCACAGCATGAGCGCCTGCGGCGTCTGCGGCCCCTGGCTGATAAAGCGCTCGGCCTTCTCGCGCGCCTTGCCCAGGGCCGAGTTGTACCAGCCGAACGGGCGCAGCACCACCACCTGCGAACCGTCGTAGCCCTCCCAGGTGAACTCGTCGCCGGGGGTGTGGGCGTCCTCCTGCGTCGGGCGGCAGACGATATAAGAATCGTAGCCGCTCTTGCGCAGGATTTGCACCAGGCCGCGCGTGTGGCCGAAGGGGTCGAAATTGATTGCCGTGGTGGGGCGGGCGTTGAACTTCTCGCTGAAATAGCGCCGCCCGAGCAAAATCTGGCGCACGAACGACTCGCCGCTGGGCATATTGCAGTCCGGCTGCAAGTGCCAGCCGCCCATGATATGCCACTTGCCCTCTTGCACCAGGCGTTGGATGCGGGCGAAAAGCTGCGGCTCATATTCCTCGACCCATTGGTAGAGGATGGCTTCGTTGTGGTTGAAGACGAAGCCGGGGAAAGCCTCGCACAGGTCGGCCGCGGTGCGGAAGGTGGAGAGGACGGTCGCCGCCCCCTCCTCCCACTCCCACAGCCAGACCGGGTCGAGGTGGGCGTTGCAGATCAAATAAATTGTACGATCAGGGGTCATTGAGATCCTCCATCAAAGAGAAAAATTGACATAATACACCGGGTACTCACATCCAAATTCAAAACCAGCCTTCAGCGCCGTGCGCACCGAGGGGGTATTATCTGCCCAGCAGTGCCAGCCCACCTGCCGCACCCCGTGCGCCTGCGCCATCTCCAGCAGGGCGCAGGTCATCCACGTCGCCAGGCCGCGCTGCCGGAAGCCGGGGCGGCTCTCGATCCCCACCTCGCAGCGCCCGTCGCAGTTGTACTCCGAGAGACACCAGCCGGCCAGCTTTCCCTCATGCGCCAGGCAGACGCCGAAACTCTTGGCCAGGAAATCCGCCACCGAGGGGCGCTCCGAGCAAAGCTCCTCCCGCAGCGCCTCCAGGTCGGCCAGCGGGCTTTCGAGCAGCGCCGCATTCACCGCCAGCCGGCTGAACCCCTCTGGCAGCGCGCCGTCTGCGCCGCCGGGCGGCAGTTGGCTGCGCCCCGGCGTGAAGGCATAATAATGCCGCATCCAGCGCTGCGCCTTCCATCCTTGCAGCCCCGCCGCCAGCGCCGCCTCCCACGCCGGCGGATAATAGAGCAGGTACTCGTGCATGCCGACCTCCCGCGCCGTGGGGTGGAGCGTCTCAGCGAGCAGCCGGCGCAGCCCGGCCGCGGCCTCCGCCTCGCCGCCCGGCGGCGCGCCTGTCAACATCAAGCGGTGGCCGCTCCAATACAGCGCCGCCTCGCCCGTCTCCGCCGCGAAAGCCTGCGCCGGCGTCAACCCGGCCGCCACTGACCGCAGCGCCAGGTGATGTTCCATTTGGTCAAAAATTGGGAAAAAAGGGGGAAAGACTTCAGTGAACACAGCTTAACTCCATACATCCACCTTCAACCGCGCCGAAGTCTCATAAAACGGCTCGCGCCTTTGCAAAACATCCATCAGTACATTGATGTCGAACAGGATGCACAACTTATCCGCCATATTTTTCATCCAGGTGGCTTCGATAATCATCCATACTCGCTTCTGCAGGCAGGATGCCGGTAATCGAACGCACAATGGGGGCATTCTCCAATGCGTCGGGGGCGGGTAAATGCTGGAAATATATTTCGATCAAATTTGTCAGGGTCGTATGGTTTTTCCTGGCATATTGTTTGGCGTTATCCAGCAAATCGCGTGAGACTCGAATGGTTAATTTTGCTTCATGCATCGTACACCTCGCTCTACTATACAGTATATCATCAATGATCTGGATGAGTTAATTCCTCATCCCTGGTTGTATCCATCACCTCGTCTTCCCCTGCCCACTCCCCACTCCCCACTGCCTACTGCATACTGCATACTGCCCACTGCCTACTGCATACTTTCCCCTGCCCACTTTCCCCTCCAAACTCCCTCTTGACTTTTGCCCCACGTCCCCGTAGAATGACCCTATCAACTCAACCGCGGCCGGGGAGAGCGCGCGCCGGCGTCGGCGCGCCACCGAAGGGGCAAACCGGGCAAGAGCGCCCGGTGAAACTCTCAGGTAAAAGGACCCGCCGTTGGATCTCCTCTGAAAAGTCGCGCAGCCCCCTGCCGACACCGAAGGGGCAAATTCCGGCCCTGCCCGGCTGGAACGAATCTCTCAGGTACCCCACAGAGGCGCACGCGTTCATCAGGCGCGTGCGCTTTTTTGTTCTCACATTCAAAGAAAGGACTCTCTTCTCATGAACACCCCCACCAACCTTAAATACGCCAACAACGATGAATGGATCAACGCCGAAGGCGTGGTCGGCGTCAGCGACTATGCCCAGGATCAGCTCTCGGATGTCGTCTACGTCGAAATCTCTGTCGCCGTCGGCGACCAGGTCAAAAAAGGCGACACCATCGCCACCATCGAGTCGGTCAAAGCCGCGGCGGATGTCTACGCCCCGGCCAGCGGCGTCGTGGCAGCCATCAACGAAGACCTGTCCAACACCCCCGAAATTGTCAACAGCGACCCCTACGGCGCGGCCTGGTTGATCAAGATTGATGTGAGCGACTCCGCCGAGGTAAAGGCGTTGATGGACGCCGCCGCCTACGAGACCTACTGCTCCGGGCGGCAGCACTAACCGCTCCCAGGCCTGGACGGCGCACACTGCATCTGCATTCTGCCTACTGCTTACTGCATTCTGCCTACTTCCAGGCCTCAACCGTCTCTTGTTCAAGGATATTCTCATGTACATTTCGCATACCGATTCTGAGCGAGAGGCGATGCTGCGCGCCATCGGTGTGGACTCGTTGGAGGCGCTCTTCCACGATGTCCCCGCCCAGCACCGCTTCCCCAAGCTGGATTTGCCCCCCGCCCTGACCGAGATGGAAGCGCGCGCCGAACTGCAGGCCGTCTCAGACGCCAATGAGCCGGCCTCCAACCTGGCCTGTTTCCTGGGCGCCGGCGCTTACAAGCACTACACCCCCGCCGCCGTGGACGCCATCCTGCGCCGCGGCGAGGTCTACACCGCCTACACCCCCTATCAACCCGAGGTCTCGCAAGGCACCTTGCAGGCCATCTTTGAATATCAAAGCCTGGTCGCCGCCCTGACCGGCATGGATGTCAGCAACGCCTCGCACTACGACGGCGCGACGGCGGTCGCCGAAGCGGTCAACATGGCCTACGCCAACTTCCGCGGCAAGCGCAGCAAGGTCATCCTCTCGGCCGGCCTGCACCCGCAGTACTGCCAGGTCGTCAACACCTACGTCGCCGGTACGCCGATCCAGGTAAGCTGCGCCAGCGACCCCCTGGCCAGCAAGCCCGACTCGCTGATCCCGCAAATTGACAGCAATACCGCCCTGGTCATTGTGCAGTACCCCGATTTCTTTGGCCGCATCTTCGATTACACCGCCCTGGCCAAGGCCGTGCATGCCCAGGGGGCGCTGCTGGCGATCGCCGTCAACCCCATCGCCCTCGGTTTGCTCAAGACCCCCGGCGAGATGGGCGCCGATATTGTCACCGCCGAGGGCCAGGCCCTGGGCATCCCGCTCTCCTACGGCGGCCCCTACCTGGGCATCTTCGCCACGCGCCAGGAGTACGTGCGCAAGATGGCCGGCCGCCTGGTGGGTGAGACGGTGGACACGCGCAGCGGGCAGCGCGCTTACGTCTTGACCCTGACCGCTCGCGAGCAGCACATCCGCCGCGAGAAGGCCACCTCCAACATTTGCACCAACCAGGGTTTGATCGCCCTGGCTTCCGCCATTTACATGAGCTTGCTTGGCAAGCATGGCCTGCGCCAGGTGGCCGAACTGTGCTACCACAAGGCACATTACGCCGCCGATCAGATCAGCCGGATTAAGGGCTACAAGCTGGTCTGCCCGGAGCCTTTCTTCAACGAATTTGTCATCAAATGCCCCAAGCCGGTCGCTGAGATCAACGAACACCTGCTCGAACATGGCATCTTGGGCGGCTACGATCTGGAGCCGGATTACGGCCTGAAGAAGCACGCCCTGCTCGCGGTGACCGAAATGAACACGCGCGATGAAATCGACGCGCTGGTTGAAACTCTGTCGGAGGCGTCACATGGCTGAAGCTTTGATCTATGAATTGTCCGTCCCTGGCCGCCAGGGTTTGCGTTTCCCCGCCTGCGATACCCCGCTGGCCGATCTGCCGCAGGACATGCTGCGCCAGGAACTGCCTCTGCCGGAGGTGTCTGAGGTGGATGTCGTGCGCCACTATACCCGCCTGTCGCGCTTGAACTACGCCATTGACCTGGGAATGTATCCTTTGGGTTCTTGCACCATGAAATACAACCCCAAGATCAACGAAGAGGTCGCCCGCTTTAACGGCTTTGCCGGCGCCCATCCGCTGCAGCCGATTGAGACGGTGCAGGGCTGCCTGGCGCTCATGTTCACCCTGCAAGAGTGGCTGAAAGAGATCGGCGGTTTTGCCGGCGTGACGCTGCAGCCGGCCGCCGGCGCGCACGGCGAATTGACCGGCGTCTTGATGATGCGCGCCTATCACCAGGCGCGCGGCGACCTGCGCCGCGACAAGATTTTGATCCCCGATTCGGCGCACGGCACGAACCCCGCTACCTCGGCCATGACCGGGCTGCGCGTGGTCGAGGTCAAGTCGGATGGGCGCGGTAATATTGACCTGGAGGCGCTCAAGGCGCAGTGCGATGATACGCTGGCCGGCATCATGCTGACCAATCCCAATACGCTCGGCCTGTTCGAGGAAAATGTGCAGACCGTGGTGCAGATGGTGCATCAAGCCGGCGGGCTGGTCTACGGCGACGGGGCCAACCTGAACGCCCTGCTCGGCATCGTCCGTCCCGGCGACCTGGGCTTCGATGTGATGCACATCAACCTGCACAAGACCTTTTCCACCCCGCACGGCGGCGGCGGCCCGGGCAGTGGGCCGGTGGGCGTCTCAGCCGCCCTGCTCGATTTCCTGCCCGCCCCGCTGATCGCCATTGTCGAGCCGGGGACGCCGGACGGCGATCCGCCCTTGTACGGCTTCAGCACGCCCGCCAAATCCATCGGGCGGGTCAAATCGTTCAACGGGCAGTTTGGCATGGTGGTGCGCGCCTTCACCTACATCCTGATGCACGGCCCTGAGGGGCTGCGCGCCATCTCAGAATACGCGGTGCTGAACGCCAATTACCTGCTGTCCAAGATCAAGGGCGTCTATCCTCTGCCTTACGACCGCACCTGCATGCACGAGTTTGTCGTTGAGGGCCATTTGCCCGGCAGCGATGTGCATGCGCTGGACATTGCCAAGCGCCTGATGGATTACAACTTCCACCCGCCGACCAACTACTTCCCGCTCATTGTGCGCGAGGCGCTGATGATTGAGCCTACCGAGACCGAGAGCAAAGCGAGCCTGGATGCTTTTGCCGATGCGCTGCTGAAGATCGCCGAGGAGGCGCGCAGCCAGCCCGAACTGTTGAAATCTGCCCCGCACAATACGCCCGTTGGCCGCGTGGACGAGGTCAAAGCCGCCAAAGAATTGGTGCTGTGCTGCGGCATAGATGTCCCGCGCGAGTAGCCATGTACCAGTTCATCGCCCCTCGTTCCACTGTTGAAATCCACCTGCCTGATGGCCGCGCCATCGAAGGGCCGCGCGGCGCTCCGGTGGGCGAGTTCCTGAAACTGCTTGAGACCGCCCCCGCGCCTGTCGTGGGGGCGATCGTCAACGGCGATCTGCGCGAACTGACCTATCCCATCCAGCTCGAGGCGCGCGTCCGTCCCGTGACGATGGCTGAGGGGGATGGCATGTTGATCTACCGCCGTTCGCTGACCTTTTTGCTCGACGCCGCCTTTGAAGACCTCTTTCCCGATGCGGTTCTGAGGGTCGATCACTCGGTCTCTTCGGGCGGCTACTTCTGCCAGGTCAGCGATCCCGCCATTCTCACCGCCCAAAACCTGGCCCTGATCGAGGAGCGCATGCGCGCCCTGGTGGAGGCCGACCTGCTCTTTGCCCGCCGCGAAGCCCCGCTCTCTGAGGCCATCGCCTACTTCGAGGCCAAGGGCTACACCGATAAGGTGCAGCTTCTCGCCCACCGCCAAAAGGACTACCTTGTCTTGTACCGCCTGGAGGATCACCAGGATTACCATCACGGCTACATGACGCCTTCCACAGGCTACCTGCGCTGGTTTGGCCTGTCGCTGACCGACGGCGGCTTTACGCTGCGCTTCCCGCGCCGCCACAGCCCCACCGAACTGCTGCCGATGCCCAAGTATTCCAAGCTGCTGAACGCCTTTCGCCAGTACGGCGATTGGTTGGATACTTTGGGCATTGCCAATGTCGGCGCGCTCAACCAGGCCATCCAGTCCGGCGCGGTGCGGGAGGTCATCCTGGCCTCCGAGGCGCTGCACGAACAGCGCGTGGCCGAGATCGCCGCCGCGATTGCGGCGCGGCGTGAGCAATCGCGCATCGTCTTGATCGCCGGCCCCTCCTCCTCCGGCAAGACGACCTTCTCCAAGCGCCTCTCCATCCAACTGATCGCCCGCGGCATCTCGCCCTATCCGCTGGAATTGGACAATTACTTTGTGCCGCGCACTCGCACCCCGCGTGACGAAAACGGCAATCCCGATTTCGAGTCGATCCAGGCCCTGGATACGCTGCAGCTTGGCGTTGACCTGAAAGGCCTGATCGCCGGCCGGCAGGTGCAGCTTCCGCGCTACAACTTCATCACCGGCGAGCGCGAGGCCGGCGACGTGGTGCAGTTGCAGCCGGGGCAGATCGTCATCCTGGAGGGCATCCACGGGCTGAACGCCGAACTGCTGCCCGACATGCCTTCCGCCCAGACCTACCGCATCTTCGTCTCCTGCCTGACGCAGTTGAACCTCGACCGCCATAACCGCATCTCCACCACCGATACGCGCCTGCTCCGCCGGATTGTGCGCGATGCGCGCGACCGCGGCTACACCGCCCAGGATACCATCGGGCGCTGGGAGATGGTGCAGCGCGGCGAGAAGCGCTACATCTTCCCCTACCAGGAAAACGCCGATGCGATGTTCAACTCGGCCCTGGCTTATGAACTGGCTGCCCTCAAGCCGCTGGTCGAGCCGCTCTTGCGCCAGGTACCCCACAGCCGCCCCGAATACATCGAGGCCAAGCGCCTGCTCTCGCTGCTCGATTGGTTCTCCCCTCTGGCCGCCGACCTGATCCCCGACAACTCGATCCTGCGTGAGTTCTTGGGCGGCTCGATCTTAAAAGAGTTCAAGCTCTGGCGCAGCCGTTGAGGGAAATGCTGAAATGAACCCCGAATCACACGAATAGCACTACTAAAAGGAGACTCCCATGAATTCCTTCGAGCGTGTCCTCACCGCCCTCAACCACCAAACCCCCGACCGCGTCCCACTGGACCTGGGCGGCAGCGCCGTCACCGGCATGAGCGCCATCTCGGTCTACATGCTGCGCCAGGCGTTCGGCCTGGACGCCCCGCGCACTCCCGTCAAGGTCGTTGAGCCTTACCAGATGTTGGGCGAAGTGGCCCCTGATCTGCTCGACGCCCTGGGGGTGGACATCGTCGGCCTGGGTTCGCCGCGCACCATGTTCGGCTTCCGCAACGAGAACTGGAAAGAGTGGGAGTTCAACGGCTTTCCGGTGCTGGTTCCAGAGGGCTTCAACACCACGCCTGAGGCGGACGGCTCTTTGCTGATGTACCCCGAAGGGGATCAATCCGCCCCGCCCAGCGGCCACATGCCCGCCGGCGGCTATTATTTCGATACGATTGTGCGCCAGCCTCCGCTTGATGAAGATCATCTCGACCCCGAAGACAACCTGCAAGAGTTCGGCCCTATCTCCGAGTCCGACCTGGCCCACTTTGCCAGCGAATATCAGCGCCTGGCGAGCCAATCCGAGCGCGCCATCCTGGCCAATTTCGGCGGCACGGCTTTCGGCGATATTGCGCTTGTCCCCGTCCCGTGGGTCAAACACCCGCGCGGCATCCGCGATATTGCCGAGTGGTACATGAGCACCCGCGCCCGCCGCGATTACGTCTGGAAAGTGTTCGAGCGGCAGTGTGAGCTCGGCTTGCAAAACCTCGCCCGCCTGCGCGGGGTGGTTGGCGACCGCGTGGCGGCGGTCTTCGTCACCGGCACCGATTTTGGCACGCAGGGCGGCCCCTTCATCTCGCCCAAAGCCTACCGCGACCTCTACAAGCCCTTCCACAAGGCGGTCAACGATTGGATTCACACCAACACCCCCTGGAAGTCATTTATCCATTCCTGCGGCTCAGTCGTCGCTTTCATCCCCGATTTCATCGAGGCCGGCTTCGACATCCTCAACCCTGTGCAGACCACCGCCGCCGGCATGGAGGCGCAGGGCCTCAAAGACCGCTTCGGCGACCGCCTGACCTTCTGGGGCGGCGGCATTGACACCCAAAACACTCTCCCCTTTGGCTCGCCGGAGCAAGTGCGCGCCGAGGTCAAAGAGCGGATCGAGATCTTTGGGCGCGGCGGCGGCTTCATCTTCAACACCGTCCACAACGTCCAGGCCCGCGTCCCCGCCGAAAACCTGCTGGCCCTTTACCAGGCAGTGCGCGATTACCGCTAACCCTCCCCACTCTCCACTCTCCACTCCCCACTCCCCACTCCCCACTTCCACTTCTCACTCCCCCGAAAGGATTTCTCCCTATGTCCCTCAACCTCGAATGGCAGCACCGCATCGAACGCTGGCAGACCGCGTTGTGGAGCGCCTGCTATCGCCCGCTGGGCGACATCTCTTTGAGCGGCTTCACCACCTTCGACCAAATCCCCGCCGAGCAGGCCGCCGCCGGTGATTTCAAACCGATGCCCCCTGGCGCGCCCTGGGGCGCAAAATGGGAATATGGCTGGTTCAAAGGCCAGGTGGTCCTGCCGTCCGAGGCCGCCGGCCAGCGCATCGTCTTCCGCATCAACCTGGGCGGCGAAGCCCTGGTTTGGATCAACGGGCGCACCGCCGGCTCATTTGGCTGGGGGCATCGCGAGATCACCCTTGCCCTGCAGGGCGTCCCCGGCCAGGTTTACGATCTCCTGCTGGAGGCTTACGCCGGTCACGGGCGCATCACCGTCGGCGAAGGCCCCATTCCCTACGGCGTGCAGACCGTCCCAGAGCCGCCCCCGACCCAGGTGGTGGTCGGCGAGGCCACTTACGGCGTCTGGCGCGAAGACATCTACCAGTTGGCCCTGGATTTCACGACCCTGTTTGAGCTGAGCTCGCGCCTCGATCCGCTGCTCTTGCGCGCCTCCGAGATTGACGAAGCCCTGATGGAAGCGACCCTGCTCTTCGACCCCGAAGCGCCCGAAGAGGAATTGATCGCCAGCGCCCGCCGCGCTCGCGCCGCCCTGCAGCCCCTGCTGGCCTCGCCCAACGGCCCGACCATGCCCACCCTGCACGCCTTCGGCCACGCCCACATTGATGTCGCCTGGCTGTGGCCCTTGCAAGAGACCGAGCGCAAGATGGCGCGCACGGTCATCAACCAACTGGCCTTGTTCGATGAATACCCTGATTTTCGTTTCTTGCAGAGCCAGCCGCACCTGTACGTCATGCTGCGCCAAAAATACCCCGAACTCTACGCGCGCCTCAAGGCGGCGGTCGAAGCCGGCCAGTTCATCCCCGACGGCGCGATGTGGATCGAGGGCGATACCAACCTGGCCGGCGGCGAGGCGCTCATCCGCCAGGTGGTTTATGGGCGGCAGTTCTTCCGCGACGAGTTCGGCGTGGACAGCCGCGTCCTCTGGCTGCCGGATGTGTTCGGCTATTCCGGCGCGCTGCCGCAAATCCTCAAAGGCTGCGGCTGCGTTGGCTTTGCCACCCAGAAGATCACCTGGGCCTACAACGGCGGCGAGACCTTCCCCTACAATACCTTCTGGTGGGAGGGCATTGACGGCTCGGCCATCCCCGCCCATATTTATTTTGACTACAACTCGCAGACCCGCCCCAACGCCATTATGGATCGCTGGAACAGCCGCCTGCAGAAGAACGGCGTCAAGTCGCTGATCCTGGCCTTTGGGTGGGGCGATGGCGGCGGCGGCCCGACCCGCGATCACCTGGAGTACCTGCGCCGCGTCAAAGACCTGGAAGGCCTGCCGCGGGTCAAAATCTCCTCGCCGGCCGAGTTTTTCGCCGATCTTAAACAGCAGGGCCTGCCCAAAGAGCGGTATGTCGGCGAGCTGTACTTCCAGGCGCACCGCGGCACCTACACTTCGCAGGCCCGCACCAAGCAAGGCAACCGCCGCTCTGAGTTTGCCCTGCGCGAGGCCGAGTTGTGGGCCACCATCGCCCGCCAGGTCAATGACTTTGCTTTCACCCCGCAAACCCTGTCCGACGCCTGGCAAACGCTGCTCCTCTGCCAGTTCCACGACATCCTGCCGGGTTCTTCGATCAAGCGCGTCTACGATGAGGCCGAGGCCGCCTTTGGCCGCGTCATCGCCCGCGCCAACGAAGTCGCCCACGCCGCCGCCGAGACCTTTGTGGATACTCCGCCGGGCGCGCCGGCCGCCGGCGGCGATGCGCTGCAATCCGCCCCCGCGCTGACCGTCTTCAACTCGCTCAACTGGCCGCGCACGATTCAGGTGCAGACCGCCTCTGGTTTGAAGGAAGTGGTCGCGCCGGCCTGCGGCTATACCACCCTCCACCGCCGCGATGCTCCCACGCAGCCGGGCAAGCCTGTCATGGCCGGCCGGGCGGATAAATCCAATCAGTTCTACATTGAGAATGAGTTTTTGCGCGTCCAGTTCAATGAAAGTGGCGAGACCGTGTCGGTCTACGACAAGGAAGCGCGCCGCGAGACGATGGCCGCCCCCGGCAACCAACTGCGCCTGTATAAGGATGTGCCGGACAACTGGGACGCCTGGGACCTGGACAGCATGTACGAACTGCAGCCGGTCGCCCTCAACGAGCCAGGGACGCTGGAACTCCTTGAGGTTGGCCCGCTGGTGGCTCGTCTCAAGCTGACCCGCAAGATCAACCTGTCCAGCGTCACTCAGATTATCAGCCTGCGCCGCGCCAGCCGCCGCCTGGAATTTGCCACGACGGTGGATTGGCAGGAGAGCCACAAGCTGCTTAAGGTGGCCTTCCCGGTCACAATCCATGCCAACGAGGCCATCCACGAGATTCAGTTCGGCCATCTGCGCCGGCCCAACCACCGCTCACGCCAGTACGATCGAGACCGCTTTGAGGTCAGCAACCACAAGTGGAGCGCCCTGGCGGAGGAAAATCGCGGCGTGGCAGTGTTGAACGACTGCAAGTATGGTGTGAATGTCTTGGGCAATTGCATTCAACTGACGCTGCTCAAATCGGCCATGGCCCCCGATATGGTCGCGGATAAGGGCATCCAGACCTTCACCTACGCCCTCTATCCCTGGAACGGCAGCTTTGCCGAGAGCAATGTGGTGCATGAGGCTTACGAACTGAACACCCCGGCGCTGATCCTGCCTGGCGACGCCGGCGAACGCTCGATCTTCAGCCTGGATGCACCCAATATCATCCTGGATACGGTCAAGTTGGCTGAAGATGGTTCGGGCGATGTCATCTTGCGCTTGTACGAAAGCAAGCACATGTCCACCCGCTGCACGCTCAAGCTGGGCATCTCGGCCAAATCCGCCCTGCAGACCGACATGACCGAGGAAGAGGCTGGCGCGCTCTCGCTCCCCTGCGCGTTTGGCAGCCTGGCGCTGGATTTCAGACCGTTTGAGATCAAAACCGTTCGCCTGAAAAACTAAAACAGGCCATTTCCTGCAAAGCGACAGTCGCCGGGCTTCCCGCACCCGGCGACTGTCGTCGTTTTATGCCTTCGGCGGCAGGGTCAGCTCCACCACCAACCCCGGCCCGTCCTGGCGGTTGTAGGCGTAACAATTTCCCCCCTCGCGCCACACCAGCGAGGCGACCGTCGCCAGACCCAACCCCGTGCCGGGCGTTTCGCCGGTGAAGTATTTTTCGCCCTGGTAAAACGGCAGCCACATCCGGCTCAAATGCTCCGGCGATAAGGTCAGGCCATCGTCGCGCACTTGCAGGCGGATTTGCCCATCGTCAAGGCGGTCAATCTGAATCGCGATCTTGGGCGATTGCTGAGGGTGGAATTTCTGCGCATTTTCCAGCAGTTCCCACAAGATGATCTCCAGGCTGCGTTCTGAGAGGCTCAGGCGCGTTTGCGGGCGCGCCGCGGCGCTTTCGTTGAACTGCACTTCAAGCCTCTTGATCCCCAGCGTCTCGCCAACTTCTTTGACCAGCGGAGCGATCTGTTCTATCAGAATGCCTTCTCCCGCCTCTGCCAGGGATGGAACATCCAGGTACGACAGGATGTCTTCGATGGTGCCTTGCAGTCGTTTGACGCCCGCTAAGGCGTACTCGGCGGTTTCGAGGATCTCCTCCGGCGGCATTTCCAGCACACTTTCTGCCAGAACATCCAGGCTGCTGACCATGATCCCCATGGGGGTGCGCAATTTATGATGAGCCACTTTCGTAAATACGCTGCGTTCGCGCCAGGAGCCCACCTCTTCGGTTACATCGCGCAGGCAGACCATCCAATTGACGCCTTTTAGTTCGTCGGCCATTTCTAAAATATCCACTTGCAGCCAGAAATCTTTGGCCGTAGAGGACTCTGGATGTACCAGGTAGCGCGGTTGGTTGGTTTGCAAGAGTGGGTTGACCAGATC